>NZ_VWXJ01000009.1:0-251279 GCF_011752535.1 Pantoea sp. Tr-811 | reverse complement strand
AGCATTGGAACCACCTGATCCCATCCCGAACTCAGTAGTGAAACGATGCATCGCCGATGGTAGTGTGGGGTTTCCCCATGTGAGAGTAGGTCATCGTCAAGATTCATTTCGCAAAACCCCTATCTGCGCGAGCAGGTAGGGGTTTTGTCTTTTCTGGCGTTTAATTTCTTGAGATACGCGGCGCCTGGCCGATCGAATGGCGAGCTTTGCTCGCTTCTACCAGGTTGGGCACCCATCCCGCAGGGGATCGCGAGGCGCTGGCAGCCCTTTTCCTATGCAAGCCAACGACCCCTAGCTATCATGCCAGCCTTATTCCAAGTCGAGACTGGCATGCTGAAGTTGTTGAATCTCCTCAAGGATGGCCGGTTCCATTCCGGAGAAGCCTTGGGGGCAGCCCTCGGGGTAAGTCGCAGCGCCGTTTGGAAGCAGCTGCAGCACCTGGAAAGCGAGTTGAACCTCTCCATTCATAAAGTGCGTGGTCGAGGCTACCAATTGGCCGCACCATTGGCCTTGCTCGATGCCCAGGCGATTGCTGCGGCGGCTGAGGGCGAGCAGTGGCCCGTATTCATCCATGACACCATCGATTCGACCAACGCCGAGGGCCTGCGCCTTGCCGGCGAAGGCCAGGTTGCGCCGTTCCTGGTCTTGGCAGAGCGCCAGAGTGCCGGCCGCGGTCGTCGCGGCCGCATGTGGGTAAGCCCTTTTGCTGAAAACCTTTACTACAGCCTGGTGCTGCGGGTTGAAGGTGGCATGCGCCAGCTCGAAGGCTTGAGCCTGGTGGTGGGTTTGGCGGTCATGCGCACCCTGCAGGCTTTCGGTGTAAAAGATGTTGGCCTCAAATGGCCCAACGATGTGCTCGTGGGCGGCCAGAAAATTACCGGGATACTCCTGGAGCTGGTCGGCGACCCGGCGGATGTGTGCCATGTGGTGCTGGGTATCGGCATCAATGTGAACATGCAGGCCAATGAGCAGGTCGATCAGCAGTGGACCTCCATGCGCCGTGAAGTGGGTGCGACAATTGATCGCAATCGCCTCGTGGCCATGCTCAGCCAGCAGCTGCAGCATGAGCTGGCGCGCCATCGCCGCTACGGTTTCGCAGCCTTCCAGGAAGAATGGGAACAGGCGCATCTGTGGCAGGGCTGCAAGGTGTCGCTGATTGCCGGAACCACCCGAATCGATGGTGTGGTGCTGGGTGTGGACGGGCAGGGCGGCTTGCGCCTTGAGGTCGATGGCGTGGAGAAGAGCTTCAGTGGTGGTGAGCTCAGTTTGAGGTTGCGTGATGATTCTTGAGCTCGATTGCGGGAACAGCTTTATCAAGTGGCGTGTCATCCACGCGGCTGACGCCACGATCGTCGGCGGTGGCATTGTCGATGCCGACCAAGCGCTGGTCGATCAAGTCAGTGCGCTGGCAGTGCTGCGCCTCACCGGTTGCCGAATTGTCAGTGTGCGCAGCGAGGAAGAAACCGCTGCCCTCTGTGCCCTGATTGCCAAGGCATTCTCGGTCACGGCGCGGGTAGCCGAGCCTGCCCAGCAGATGGCCGGGGTGCGCAATGGCTATGAAGACTACCAGCGCCTGGGCATGGATCGTTGGCTGGCTGCGCTTGGGGCGTTCCACCTGGCCAAGGGGGCCTGCCTGGTGATCGACCTGGGCACTGCGGCGAAAGCTGATTTCGTCGCCGCGGACGGCGAGCACCTGGGGGGCTACATCTGCCCGGGCATGCCTTTGATGCGCAGCCAGCTGCGTACCCACACCCGGCGGATTCGCTACGACGATGCCTCGGCCGAACGCGCCCTGAGCAGCCTGGCACCTGGACGCTCTACGGTCGAAGCCGTCGAGCGTGGTTGCGTGTTGATGTTGCAGGGTTTTGCCCGTACCCAGCTGGAGCAGGCAAAGGCGCTGTGGGGGGATGATTTCACCGTGTTCCTTACCGGTGGTGATGCGCCGCTGGTCCGCGAGGCTGCGCCGCAGGCGCGTATCGTTCCCGACTTGGTATTCGTTGGCCTGGCAATGGCCTGCCCATTGAGCTGAGGTGCTTATGCGTTGGTTGTTTCTGCTGTTGCTGGTGCTCAACGTCTTCTATTACGTCTGGCACCAACAGGAAGCCCCGCTCAAGGCCAAGGATGTAGCGCCGCTGTCGCTCTATAAAGGAAGCCAGCAGGAAATCCGCCTGTTGCGCGAAACGGGCTCCGCTACGCCCCGGCGCCGGGATGAATGCCTGGTAGTCGGTGGCCTGGCGCGGCGCGAACAGCTCGATGAGCTGCGCCAACGCCTGCTGAGCCTGGATATTTCGGCTTTGCCAGTGTCTGGGCAGCTGCCAGGAGCAGATGGCTTGTGGCTCAAGATTGCCCCTGAAAGCGAGCGTTTGCTGGACCAAACCGTCCTCGCCACTCTTTCCAACGATTTCAAAGACTTAAAACATAAAATTATTTTCTGCCAGGGTATTGCAACTGGCGAATAGCTTGATAGAATGGCGCCCGCTTCACAGGGAACACCACTTAGGTGGCAGAACTGGAAGCGAGTGTCAAAGCAGCTAAGTTTCAGATTTGATTGAAAAAATTTGAAAAAAAGCTTGACACTAGGACGGCAGCAACATAGAATGCCGGCCACATCTGGAGGGATTCCCGAGCGGTCAAAGGGGACGGACTGTAAATCCGTTGCGAGAGCTTCGAAGGTTCGAATCCTTCTCCCTCCACCAGTTTTAGCGAGAGCCGCAAGCTCCGCGGGTATAGTTTAGTGGTAGAACCTCAGCCTTCCAAGCTGATGATGCGGGTTCGATTCCCGCTACCCGCTCCAAGTTTGCTGGATTTTGCACAAAGTGTTTCGCTCTTGTAGCTCAGTTGGTAGAGCACACCCTTGGTAAGGGTGAGGTCAGCGGTTCAAGTCCGCTCAAGAGCTCCATATAAACAAGGCAGATATGAAAATATCTGCCTTTGTTTTATCAGCGTAAGACTATTTCTTCTGCGGAGGATTGTATCGATGGCTAAGGAAAAGTTTGATCGTTCTCTTCCCCACGTCAACGTCGGCACCATCGGCCACGTCGACCACGGTAAGACCACTCTGACCGCAGCTCTGACTCGCGTCTGCTCCGAAGTTTTCGGTTCGGCAGTCGTTGAGTTCGACAAGATCGACTCGGCTCCGGAAGAAAAAGCGCGCGGTATCACCATCAACACCGCTCATGTCGAGTACAACTCGAACATTCGTCACTACGCTCACGTTGACTGCCCAGGTCACGCTGACTACGTGAAGAACATGATCACCGGTGCTGCCCAGATGGACGGCGCGATCCTGGTTTGCTCGGCCGCCGATGGTCCGATGCCACAAACCCGTGAGCACATCCTGCTGTCCCGTCAGGTTGGCGTTCCGTACATCGTGGTCTTCCTGAACAAGGCTGACCTGGTAGACGACGCTGAGCTGCTGGAACTGGTCGAGATGGAAGTTCGCGACCTGCTGTCCACCTACGACTTCCCAGGCGACGACACCCCGATCATCATCGGTTCGGCTCGTATGGCGCTGGAAGGCAAAGACGACAACGAAATGGGCACTACCGCTGTTAAGAAGCTGGTAGAAACTCTGGATGCCTACATCCCTGAGCCAGTTCGTGCCATCGACCAGCCATTCCTGATGCCGATCGAAGACGTATTCTCGATCTCGGGTCGTGGTACCGTTGTTACCGGCCGTATCGAGCGTGGTATCGTCAAGGTTCAAGACCCGCTGGAAATCGTTGGTCTGCGTGACACCACCACCACCACCTGCACCGGCGTTGAGATGTTCCGCAAGCTGCTGGACGAAGGTCGTGCTGGCGAGAACTGCGGCGTTCTGCTGCGTGGTACCAAGCGTGACGACGTAGAGCGTGGCCAGGTTCTGGTCAAGCCAGGTTCGGTCAAGCCGCACACCAAGTTCACCGCAGAAGTCTACGTTCTGTCGAAGGAAGAAGGCGGTCGTCACACTCCGTTCTTCAAAGGCTACCGTCCTCAGTTCTACTTCCGTACCACTGACGTGACCGGTAACTGCGAACTGCCGGAAGGCGTTGAAATGGTAATGCCAGGCGACAACATCCAAATGGTTGTCACCCTGATCAAGACCATCGCAATGGAAGACGGTCTGCGCTTCGCCATCCGTGAAGGCGGTCGTACCGTCGGCGCCGGCGTCGTAGCAAAGATTATTGAATAAGTAGTTGATTTCTTTGATCGGGCCGGTATAATAGCCGGCCTGATGCAGCGTTACAGGTCAGTAGCTCAATTGGCAGAGCGACGGTCTCCAAAACCGTAGGTTGGGGGTTCGATTCCCTCCTGACCTGCCATTTCACCTCGGTGTGATGGCTTTCTTCTTACAGGATCCTCCTCGATGACTCCCAAAACTGAAGCCCAAGATTCGCGTTTCGATCTGTTCAAGTGGCTGGCTGTAGTGGCTTTGGTGGTTGTCGGTGTCGTGGGTAATCAGTATTACTCCGCATCCCCGATCCTGTACCGCGTCCTTGCACTTCTCGCCCTGGCTGCTGTCGCTGGCTTCGTAGCCCTGCAGACCGCGAAGGGTAAGTCGTTCTTTACGCTGGCGAAGGAAGCGCGTGCCGAGATTCGTAAAGTCGTGTGGCCGACCCGCCAGGAAACCACCCAGACCACGCTGATTGTCGTGGCTGTCGTGCTGGTTATGGCACTGCTGCTGTGGGGTCTTGATTCCCTGCTCGGCTGGGCGGTCTCCCTGATCGTTGGCTAAAGGTGTCCCGTGGCTAAGCGTTGGTATGTTGTGCATGCTTACTCGGGTTACGAGAAGCATGTAATGCGCTCCCTGATCGAGCGCGTCAAGCTGGCTGGCATGGAAGACGGTTTCGGCGAGATCTTGGTTCCGACCGAAGAAGTCGTTGAAATGCGCAATGGCCAGAAGCGCAAGAGTGAGCGTAAATTCTTCCCTGGCTATGTACTGGTCCAGATGGAGATGAACGAAGGGACTTGGCACTTGGTCAAGGACACCCCTCGTGTGATGGGCTTTATCGGCGGCACGGCAGACAAGCCTGCGCCAATCACCGATAAAGAAGCCGAGGCTATCCTGCGTCGCGTTGCCGACGGAAGCGACAAGCCGAAGCCGAAGACGCTGTTCGAGCCAGGTGAAGTGGTTCGAGTCATTGACGGTCCGTTCGCTGACTTCAATGGTAGTGTCGAAGAGGTTAACTACGAAAAGAGCCGCCTGCAGGTTGCAGTGCTCATTTTCGGTCGCTCTACTCCGGTGGAGCTCGAGTTCAGCCAGGTCGAAAAGGTCTAGGCGGACACAGCATCCCATACCCCGCAGCCCTGTGTGCTGCGGGGTTTTGTCGTCACTGGGATAAAACGCAAGTCATCCGGGGAGCCATCTGGCGTTCGTACCCGATTTTGGAGTAGCTCATGGCTAAGAAGATTCAGGCTTACATCAAGCTGCAAGTTAAGGCCGGCCAGGCCAACCCAAGCCCACCCGTTGGTCCAGCTCTGGGCCAACACGGTGTGAACATCATGGAATTCTGCAAGGCCTTCAACGCCCGTACCCAGGGTCAAGAAGCCGGCCTGCCGACTCCAGTAATCATCACTGTTTACAGCGACCGTAGCTTCACCTTCGAGACCAAGAGCACCCCTGCCTCGGTTCTGCTGAAGAAAGCTGCTGGCCTGACCAGTGGTTCGGCTCGCCCGAACACCGTTAAAGTCGGTACCGTTACCCGTGCTCAGCTGGAAGATATCGCCAAGGCTAAACAGGCTGATCTGACCGCCGCTGACCTGGACGCAGCTGTACGCACCATCGCTGGCTCTGCCCGCAGCATGGGCCTGAACGTGGAGGGTGTGTAATGGCTAAGCTGACCAAGCGCCAAAAGGCAATCGCCGAGAAGATCGAAGCAGGCAAGGCCTACAACTTCGAAGAAGCCGCAACCCTGCTCGCTTCGCTGCCGGCTGCCAAATTCGTAGAGTCCTACGACATCGCCGTTAACCTCGGTGTTGACCCACGTAAATCCGACCAGGTCGTTCGTAGCGCTACCGTGCTGCCACACGGCACTGGCAAGACCGTACGTGTTGCTGTCTTCACCCAGGGTCCAGCTGCTGAAGCCGCTCTGGCTGCCGGCGCTGACCGCGTAGGTATGGATGATCTGGCTGCCGAAATGAAAGGCGGCGACCTGAACTATGACGTCGTTATCGCATCGCCTGATGCCATGCGCGTTGTAGGTCAGCTGGGTCAGGTTCTGGGTCCTCGCGGCCTGATGCCTAACCCGAAAGTAGGTACCGTGACTCCAGACGTAGCCGGCGCTGTCAAAAACGCCAAGGCTGGTCAGGTTCGCTACCGTACCGACAAGAACGGTATCATCCACACCTCCGTTGGCAAAATCGGCTTCGAAGCTGACAAGCTGAAGGAAAACGTTGAAGCCCTGATCGCTGACCTGAAGCGTATCAAGCCAGCTTCCTCGAAAGGTATCTACGTTAAGCGTGTTACCCTGAGCACCACCATGGGCCCAGGTCTGGTCATCGATCAGAGCTCGCTGAACGTGTAAGAACTTGGTGGCGCGACCTGTCGCGCCACCCGCAAAAATTGGGGTCCCTGCCTGGCGGGGGCTATCCAAGACCGTAGGCGGCGCAAGCCTTAAAACCCCAGCCCACGCAGATGGTGCTCCCGATTCGTTACCGAATCAGACACCAAAACGACATCCGGCTTCGGCCAGATGAAACGGTAAAAACCAGGAGTAAACCCGTGGCAATTAAACTCGAAGACAAGAAGGCCATCGTCGCTGAAGTCAACGAGGCTGCCAAAGTCGCTCTGTCCGCTGTCGTGGCCGATGCCCGTGGTGTGACTGTAGGCGCAATGACCGGACTCCGTAAAGAGGCCCGCGAAGCTGGCGTATACGTGCGTGTCGTACGTAACACCCTGCTCAAGCGCGCTGTTGAAGGCACCGAATTTTCGATCCTCAACGACGCGTTCAAAGGCCCGACCCTGATTGCTTTCTCCAACGAACACCCGGGCGCTGCTGCTCGTCTGTTCAAAGAGTTCGCCAAGGGTCAGGACAAGTTCGAGATCAAGGCAGCTGCGTTTGACGGCAATTTCATTGCAGCGAACCAGATCGACGTGTTGGCTACCCTGCCGACCCGCGACGAAGCTATTGCGAAACTGATGAGCGTGATCCAAGGCGCTACCAGCAAGCTGGCTCGTACTCTGGCAGCCATTCGCGACCAGAAAGAAGCTACCGCTGCCTAAGGCACGCGAAACTCTTTCAAAATCATACGTTTAATTTGATGGCTGCGTAGGCTGTCACCCCAATACAGGATTTAAGTCATGTCTCTGACTAACGAACAAATCATCGAAGCAATCGGCCAGAAAACCGTTCTGGAAGTTGTTGAGCTGATCAAAGCAATGGAAGAAACCTTCGGCGTTACCGCTGCTGTTGCCGCTGCTGGCCCAGCTGCTGCTGCTGCCGTTGTTGAAGAGCAGACCGAGTTCAACGTTGTTCTGGTTGAAGCCGGCGACAAGAAAGTGAACGTGATCAAAGCCGTTCGCGAACTGACCGGTCTGGGCCTGAAAGAAGCCAAAGAGAAAGTCGACGGCGCTCCTCAGGTTGTAGCTGAAGGCGTTTCGAAAGAAGCCGCTGAAGACGCTAAGAAGAAGCTGGAAGAAGCAGGCGCTAAAGTCGAGCTGAAGTAATCTCGACTTTGCGATGCCAGCCTGAGCGTTGAGCGAAAGGCTGATGGCTGGTGGCTTATGCCACCGGCCTTTTTCCGTTATTGGTGGCTGGTCAATCCGGCCCCGATAACACGCTGCAAGACACCCATGTGGGTGCGCAAACCAAGGGGTTTGCACGATTTTCTGGCTGCTCCCGCCGGGAGAAGCCAAACAAGCAGGTGACCAAGCTGGGGAACGCTGATGGCTTACTCATACACTGAGAAAAAACGTATCCGCAAGGACTTTAGCAAGTTGCCGGACGTCATGGATGTGCCATACCTTCTGGCCATCCAGCTGGATTCGTATCGCGAATTCCTGCAAGCGGGAGCATCCAAGGATCAGTTCCGTGACGTCGGCCTGCACGCGGCCTTCAAGTCGGTATTCCCGATCATCAGCTACTCCGGCAATGCTGCCCTGGAGTACGTAGGCTACCGCCTGGGCGATCCCGCCTTCGATGTGAAGGAATGTGTCCTGCGTGGCGTGACCTTCGCGGTCCCACTGCGGGTCAAGGTGCGCCTGATCATCTTCGACAAGGAATCGTCGAACAAAGCGATCAAGGACATCAAAGAGCAAGAAGTCTACATGGGTGAAATCCCCCTGATGACTGAGAACGGTACCTTCGTAATCAACGGTACCGAACGAGTAATCGTTTCCCAGCTGCACCGTTCGCCTGGTGTGTTCTTCGACCACGACCGTGGCAAGACGCACAGCTCCGGCAAGCTGCTGTACTCCGCTCGCATCATCCCTTACCGCGGTTCGTGGTTGGACTTCGAGTTCGACCCGAAAGACTGCGTGTTCGTGCGTATCGACCGTCGCCGCAAACTGCCGGCCTCGGTACTGCTGCGCGCGCTGGGCTATAGCACTGAAGAAGTGCTCAACACCTTCTACACCACCAACGTGTTCCACATTTCCGGCGAGAAACTCAGCCTGGAACTGGTGCCTCAGCGTCTGCGTGGTGAAGTTGCGGTCATGGACATCCTTGACGGCAGCGGCAAGGTCATCGTCGAGCAGGGCCGCCGTATTACCGCGCGCCACGTCAATCAGCTCGAGAAGGCCGGTGTCAGCCAGCTGGACGTGCCGATGGAGTACGTGCTCGGCCGCACCACCGCCAAGGCCATCGTTCACCCGGCCACCGGCGAGATCCTGGCCGAGTGCAACACCGAGCTGACCACCGAGCTGCTGATCAAGATCGCCAAGGCTCAGGTCGTTCGCATCGAGACCCTGTACACCAACGACATCGACTGCGGTCCGTTCATCTCGGATACCCTGAAGATCGACACCACCAGCAACCAGCTGGAAGCGTTGGTCGAGATCTACCGCATGATGCGTCCAGGCGAGCCGCCGACCAAGGATGCTGCCGAAACCCTGTTCAACAACCTGTTCTTCAGCGCCGAGCGTTACGACCTGTCCGCCGTTGGCCGCATGAAGTTCAACCGTCGTATCGGTCGTACCGAGATCGAAGGTTCGGGCGTGCTGAGCAAGGAAGACATCGTCGAGGTTCTCAAGACCCTGGTCGATATCCGTAACGGCAAAGGCATCGTCGACGACATCGACCACCTGGGTAACCGTCGCGTTCGTTGCGTTGGCGAGATGGCCGAGAACCAGTTCCGCGTTGGCCTGGTACGTGTAGAGCGTGCGGTCAAGGAACGTCTGTCGATGGCCGAAAGCGAAGGCCTGATGCCGCAAGACCTGATCAACGCCAAGCCGGTAGCGGCGGCGGTGAAAGAGTTCTTCGGTTCCAGCCAGCTCTCGCAGTTCATGGACCAGAACAACCCGCTCTCCGAGATCACCCACAAGCGCCGCGTCTCCGCACTCGGCCCAGGTGGTCTGACCCGTGAGCGCGCCGGCTTCGAAGTCCGTGACGTACACCCGACCCACTACGGCCGCGTGTGCCCGATCGAGACTCCTGAAGGTCCGAACATCGGTCTGATCAACTCCCTGGCAGCCTATGCCCGCACCAACCAGTACGGCTTCCTGGAAAGCCCGTACCGCGTGGTGAAGGAAGGCGTTGTCAGCGACGACATCGTGTTCCTGTCGGCTATCGAAGAAGCCGATCACGTCATCGCCCAGGCTTCGGCCGCGATGAACGAGAAGAAGCAGCTGATCGATGAGCTGGTAGCCGTTCGTCACCTGAACGAATTCACCGTCAAGGCGCCGGAAGACGTCACCCTGATGGACGTTTCGCCGAAGCAGGTTGTTTCCGTTGCTGCCTCGCTGATTCCGTTCCTTGAGCACGACGACGCCAACCGTGCATTGATGGGTTCGAACATGCAGCGTCAGGCTGTACCAACCCTGCGTGCCGACAAGCCGCTGGTAGGTACCGGCATGGAGCGCAACGTTGCCCGTGACTCCGGTGTCTGCGTGGTTGCTCGCCGCGGTGGTGTGATCGACTCGGTCGACGCCAGCCGTATCGTTGTGCGCGTCAATGACGACGAAGTCG
Source organism: Pantoea sp. Tr-811 (assembly GCF_011752535.1). Classification (NCBI taxonomy): domain Bacteria; kingdom Pseudomonadati; phylum Pseudomonadota; class Gammaproteobacteria; order Enterobacterales; family Erwiniaceae; genus Pantoea; species Pantoea sp. Tr-811. The sequence continues at coordinate 241,176 of NZ_VWXJ01000009.1, read as the reverse complement.
AGACCGGTGAAGCCGGTGTAGACATCTACAACCTGACCAAGTACACCCGTTCGAACCAGAACACCTGCATCAACCAGCGTCCGCTGGTCAGCAAGGGTGACAAGGTCCAGCGCAGCGACATCATGGCCGACGGCCCGTCCACCGACATGGGTGAACTGGCTCTGGGTCAGAACATGCGCATCGCGTTCATGGCGTGGAACGGCTTCAACTTCGAAGACTCCATCTGCCTGTCCGAGCGTGTGGTTCAGGAAGACCGCTTCACCACGATCCACATCCAGGAACTGACCTGTGTGGCCCGTGACACCAAGCTTGGCCCAGAGGAAATCACCGCGGACATCCCGAACGTGGGTGAAGCTGCGCTGAACAAGCTGGACGAAGCCGGTATCGTCTACGTGGGTGCCGAAGTCGGCGCTGGCGACATCCTGGTCGGCAAGGTCACGCCAAAAGGCGAAACCCAGCTGACGCCGGAAGAAAAACTGCTGCGCGCAATCTTCGGTGAGAAGGCCAGCGACGTTAAGGACACCTCCCTGCGCGTGCCTACCGGCACCAAGGGTACCGTCATCGACGTACAGGTCTTCACCCGTGATGGCGTCGAGCGCGACAGCCGCGCCCTGGCCATCGAGAAGATGCAGCTGGACGAGATCCGCAAGGACCTCAACGAAGAGTTCCGCATCGTCGAAGGTGCAACCTTCGAACGTCTGCGTGCAGCCCTGAACGGCCAGGTGGTCGACGGTGGCGCGGGCCTGAAGAAAGGCACCGTGGTCAGCGACGAAGTCCTGGACGGCCTGGAGCACGGCCAGTGGTTCAAACTGCGCATGGCTGAAGATGCACTGAACGAGCAGCTGGAAAAGGCTCAGCAGTACATCGTCGACCGTCGCCGTCTGCTGGACGACAAGTTCGAAGACAAGAAGCGCAAGCTGCAGCAGGGCGATGACCTGGCACCGGGCGTACTGAAGATCGTCAAGGTTTACCTGGCAATCCGCCGTCGCATCCAGCCGGGTGACAAGATGGCCGGTCGTCACGGTAACAAGGGTGTCGTCTCGGTCATCATGCCGGTCGAAGACATGCCGCACGACGCCAACGGTACTCCGGTCGACGTCGTACTGAACCCGCTGGGCGTACCTTCGCGTATGAACGTCGGTCAGATCCTTGAAACCCACCTGGGCCTCGCGGCCAAAGGCCTGGGCGAGAAAATCGACCGCATGATCGAAGAGCAGCGTAAAGCCGCTGAACTGCGTACCTTCCTCACCGAAATCTACAACGAGATCGGTGGTCGTCAGGAGAACCTGGAAGAGTTCACCGACGAAGAGATCATCGCCCTGGCGAACAACCTGAAGAAAGGCGTGCCAATGGCCACCCCAGTCTTCGACGGTGCCAAGGAGCGTGAGATCAAGGCCATGCTGAAACTGGCAGACCTGCCAGAAAGCGGCCAGATGGTGCTGTTCGATGGCCGTACCGGCAACAAGTTCGAGCGTCCTGTGACCGTTGGTTACATGTACATGCTCAAGCTGAACCACTTGGTGGACGACAAGATGCACGCGCGTTCCACTGGTTCCTACAGCCTGGTTACCCAGCAGCCGCTGGGTGGTAAGGCGCAGTTCGGTGGTCAGCGTTTCGGGGAGATGGAAGTGTGGGCGCTGGAAGCATACGGCGCGGCATACACCCTGCAAGAAATGCTCACAGTGAAGTCGGACGACGTGAACGGCCGTACCAAGATGTACAAGAACATCGTGGATGGCGATCACCGTATGGAGCCGGGCATGCCCGAGTCCTTCAACGTGTTGATCAAAGAGATCCGTTCGCTCGGTATCGATATCGATCTGGAAACCGAATAACACGTGACGCGAAGGGGAGTGGGGCAGGTAATGCCCGCTCCCTGCTCCGCCAGGAGGAAAGGCCTTGAAAGACCTACTGAATTTGCTGAAAAACCAGGGTCAAGTCGAAGAGTTCGACGCCATCCGCATCGGTCTGGCGTCGCCTGAAATGATCCGTTCGTGGTCGTTCGGTGAAGTTAAGAAGCCGGAAACCATCAACTACCGTACGTTCAAGCCTGAGCGTGACGGCCTGTTCTGCGCCAAGATCTTTGGCCCAGTCAAGGACTACGAGTGCCTGTGCGGCAAGTACAAGCGCCTCAAGCACCGCGGCGTGATCTGCGAGAAGTGCGGCGTTGAAGTTGCCCTGGCCAAGGTTCGTCGTGAGCGCATGGCGCACATCGAACTGGCCTCGCCGGTTGCCCACATCTGGTTCCTGAAGTCGCTGCCGTCCCGTATCGGCCTGCTGATGGACATGACCCTGCGTGATATCGAGCGCGTGCTCTACTTCGAGAGCTACGTCGTGATCGACCCGGGCATGACCACCCTTGAAAAGGGCCAGCTGCTGAACGACGAGCAGTATTTCGAAGCGCTGGAAGAGTTCGGTGACGACTTCGATGCCCGCATGGGTGCCGAGGCTGTCCGCGAACTGCTGCACGCTATCGACCTGGAGCACGAGATTGGCCGCCTGCGCGAAGAGATTCCGCAGACCAACTCGGAAACCAAGATCAAGAAGCTGTCCAAGCGCCTGAAGCTGATGGAAGCTTTCCAGGGCTCGGGCAACCTGCCTGAGTGGATGGTCCTGACCGTCCTGCCAGTGCTGCCGCCGGACCTGCGTCCGCTGGTGCCGCTGGATGGTGGCCGCTTCGCGACCTCCGACCTGAACGACCTGTATCGTCGGGTGATCAACCGTAACAACCGTCTGAAGCGCCTGCTCGACCTGTCGGCGCCGGACATCATCGTGCGCAACGAAAAGCGCATGCTGCAGGAAGCGGTCGACGCCCTGCTGGACAACGGCCGTCGCGGTCGCGCCATCACTGGCTCGAACAAGCGTCCGCTGAAGTCCCTGGCCGACATGATCAAAGGTAAGCAAGGTCGCTTCCGTCAGAACTTGCTCGGTAAGCGTGTGGACTACTCCGGCCGTTCGGTAATTACCGTAGGTCCGACCCTGCGTCTGCACCAGTGCGGTCTGCCGAAGAAGATGGCCCTGGAGCTGTTCAAGCCGTTCATTTTCGGCAAGCTGGAAATGCGTGGTCTGGCGACCACCATCAAGGCTGCCAAGAAGATGGTCGAGCGCGAGCTGCCAGAGGTGTGGGACGTACTCGCCGAGGTGATCCGCGAACACCCCGTCCTGCTCAACCGTGCACCGACCCTGCACCGTCTGGGTATCCAGGCCTTTGAACCGGTACTGATCGAAGGTAAGGCTATCCAGCTGCACCCGCTGGTCTGCGCCGCGTACAACGCCGACTTCGACGGTGACCAGATGGCCGTTCACGTGCCGCTGACGCTGGAAGCCCAGCTCGAAGCGCGCGCGCTGATGATGTCGACCAACAACATCCTGTCGCCAGCCAACGGTGAGCCAATCATCGTTCCGTCGCAGGACGTGGTACTGGGTCTGTACTACATGACCCGTGAAGCCATCAACGCCAAGGGCGAAGGTCGCGTGTTCGCCGACCTGCAGGAAGTCGACCGCGTATTCCGCGCCGGCGAAGCTGCCCTGCACGCGAAAATCAAGGTTCGTATCAACGAAACCGTGAAAGAGCGTGATGGTTCGGTGGTCAAGAACACCCGCATCGTCGACACCACCGTCGGCCGTGCGCTGCTGTTCCAGGTTGTACCGGCAGGCCTGCCGTACGACGTGGTCAACCAGCCGATGAAAAAGAAAGCGATCTCCAAGCTGATCAACCAGTGCTACCGCGTGGTGGGTCTGAAAGAGACCGTGATCTTCGCTGACCAGCTGATGTACACCGGTTTCGCTTACTCGACCATTTCCGGCGTTTCCATCGGTGTTAACGACTTCGTTATCCCGGACGAGAAAGCCCGCATCATCGGTAACGCTACCGACGAAGTGAAGGAAATCGAGAGCCAGTACGCCTCCGGCCTGGTAACCCAGGGCGAGAAGTACAACAAGGTCATCGACTTGTGGTCCAAGGCGAACGACGAAGTGTCCAAGGCGATGATGGCCAACCTCTCGAAAGAGAAGGTCATCGACCGCGAAGGCAACGAAGTCGACCAAGAGTCCTTCAACTCGATGTACATGATGGCTGACTCCGGTGCGCGTGGTTCCGCGGCCCAGATCCGTCAGCTGGCCGGTATGCGTGGCCTGATGGCCAAGCCGGACGGTTCCATCATCGAGACGCCGATCACGGCGAACTTCCGTGAAGGTCTGAGCGTACTCCAGTACTTCATCTCGACCCACGGTGCTCGTAAAGGTCTGGCGGATACCGCACTGAAGACTGCGAACTCCGGTTACCTGACTCGCCGTCTGGTAGACGTTGCACAAGACTTGGTCGTGACCGAGATCGACTGCGGCACCGACCAGGGCCTGCTGATGACCCCGCACATCGAAGGCGGCGACGTTGTAGAGCCGCTGGGTGAGCGTGTACTGGGCCGTGTCATTGCCCGTGACGTGTTCAAGCCAGGCACCGAGGACGTCATCGTTCCGGCCGGTACCCTGGTCGACGAGCAGTGGGTCGAGTTCATCGAGCTGAACAGCATCGACGAAGTGATCGTGCGTTCGCCGATCAACTGCGAAACCCGCTTCGGTATCTGCGCCAAGTGCTACGGTCGTGACCTGGCTCGCGGTCACCAGGTGAACATCGGTGAAGCTGTCGGCGTTATCGCTGCGCAGTCGATCGGTGAGCCGGGTACCCAGCTGACCATGCGTACGTTCCACATCGGTGGTGCTGCAAGCCGTACTTCGGCTGCCGACAGCGTCCAGGTGAAGAACGGCGGTATGGTGCGCCTGCACAACCTGAAACAGGTTGAGCGTGCCGACGGTAACCTGGTTGCCGTATCGCGTTCCGGCGAACTGGCCATTGCCGACGAGTTCGGCCGTGAGCGTGAGCGCTACAAGCTGCCTTACGGTGCGGTAATTTCCGTGAAGGAAGGTGACAAGGTCGAAGCTGGCGCCATCGTCGCCAAGTGGGACCCGCACACCCACCCGATCGTGACCGAGCTGAAAGGTACCGTGACCTTCGTGGGCATGGAAGAAAACATCACCATCAAGCGTCAGACCGACGAGCTGACCGGCTTGACCAACATTGAAGTCCTGGACGTCAAGGATCGCCCTGCCGCTGGCAAGGAAATCCGTCCGGCAATCAAGATGGTCGACGCCGCTGGCAAGGACCTGTACCTGCCAGGTACCGACGTACCTGCCCAGTACTTCCTGCCGGCTAACGCCTTGGTAGGTGTGGCTGACGGTGCTCAGATCGGCGTTGGTGACGTTATCGCGCGTATCCCGCAAGAAACGTCGAAGACCCGTGACATCACCGGTGGTCTGCCGCGCGTTGCCGACCTGTTCGAAGCGCGTCGTCCGAAAGAAGCCTCGATTCTGGCTGAAGTCAGCGGCACCATCGCGTTCGGTAAGGAAACCAAGGGCAAGCGTCGCCTGGTCATTACCCCGACCGACGGCAGCGATCCGTACGAAGAGCTGATTCCGAAGTGGCGCCACCTGAACGTCTTCGAAGGCGAACAGGTAAACCGCGGCGAAGTTATCTCCGACGGCCCGAGCGATCCGCACGACATCCTGCGTCTGCTGGGTGTGAGCGCGCTGGCGAAGTACATCGTCAACGAGATCCAGGACGTTTACCGTCTGCAAGGCGTTAAGATCAACGACAAGCACATCGAGACCATCCTGCGTCAGATGCTGCGCAAGGTCGAGATCGCCGAGTCGGGTGACTCCAGCTTCATCAAGGGCGACCAGATGGAACTGACCCAGGTGCTGATGGAAAACGAGCGCCTGGCAGGGGAAGACAAGTTCATCTCCAAGTTCACCCGCGTGCTGCTGGGTATCACCAAGGCGTCGCTGTCGACCGAATCGTTCATCTCGGCGGCTTCCTTCCAGGAAACCACCCGCGTACTGACCGAAGCGGCGGTAACCGGCAAGCGCGACTACCTGCGCGGCCTGAAAGAGAACGTGGTCGTGGGTCGTCTGATCCCGGCCGGTACTGGTCTGGCCTACCACAGCGAGCGCAAGCGTCGCCGTGATGCCGACAAACCGCTGCGTGTAAGCGCCAGTGAGGTGGAAGCCGCACTGACCGAAGCGCTGAACTCCAGCGGCAACTAAGTACAGGGCAGGGCCCCGGCAAGCCTCGAACGACCCTCGGCGACATGAAATGTTGCCGATGATCGGGCGAGGAGGGCCGGGGCCTCGTCTTGACTGGGTGCAAGATCCTCCGTAGACTTTTGTACCCTTAAATTTGGTGAGGCTCCGTCTCGCCAATTTTTGGCTTTCTTGCAAGACAATAGAGTCGCAAGACAATCAGTGGAGCTAGTAGATGGCAACTATCAACCAGCTGGTACGTCAGCCGCGTAAGCGTTCGGTCGAAAAGTCCGACGTTCCTGCGCTGCAGAACTGCCCGCAGCGTCGTGGCGTGTGCACCCGTGTGTACACCACCACGCCGAAAAAACCTAACTCGGCACTGCGTAAAGTATGCCGTGTGCGTCTGACCAACGGTTTCGAGGTTTCCTCGTACATCGGTGGTGAAGGCCACAACCTGCAAGAGCACAGCGTCGTCCTGATCCGTGGCGGCCGTGTAAAAGACTTGCCAGGTGTTCGTTACCACACCGTTCGCGGCTCTCTGGATACTTCGGGCGTTAAAGGCCGTAACCAGGGTCGTTCGAAATACGGTACCAAGCGTCCGAAGTAATCGGCCGTTTGCAGACTTCCATTTTTTTGAGTCGATAAGAGTAAGGTCGGGCAGGGGTCGAAGACCCGCGTCCCGGGCTAACCTGAAGACCGTTTGAGGGCTTATCATGCCAAGACGTCGTGTAGCAGCAAAACGTGAGATTCTGGACGATCCTAAATACGGATCCCAAATCCTCGCCAAGTTCATGAACCACGTGATGGAAAGCGGCAAGAAGGCCGTGGCCGAGCGCATCGTTTACGGTGCCCTGGACAAGGTCAAAGAGCGCAAGAACAGCGACCCCCTGGAAATCTTCGAGAAAGCTCTCGACGCCATCGCTCCGCTGGTCGAAGTAAAGTCCCGTCGTGTCGGCGGTGCCACTTACCAGGTTCCGGTTGAAGTTCGTCCATCCCGTCGTAATGCTCTGGCAATGCGCTGGCTCGTAGACTACGCCCGCAAGCGCGGCGAGAAGTCGATGGCTCTGCGCCTGGCCGGCGAACTGCTGGATGCTGCCGAAGGCAAAGGTGCTGCAGTCAAGAAGCGTGAAGACGTGCACCGTATGGCTGAAGCCAACAAAGCGTTCTCGCACTACCGCTTCTAATTCAAGCATCAATCATTTTGCGAGGGCTTTATGGCTCGTACTACAGCAATTAACCGCTACCGTAACATTGGTATCTGTGCCCACGTTGACGCGGGCAAGACCACCACTACCGAGCGGATCCTGTTCTACACAGGTCTGAGCCACAAGATGGGCGAGGTGCATGACGGCGCCGCGACCACCGACTGGATGGTGCAGGAGCAGGAGCGCGGTATCACCATTACCTCCGCTGCCGTTACCACCTTCTGGAAAGGTTCGGTTGGTCAGTACGACAACTACCGTGTAAACGTCATCGACACCCCCGGCCACGTTGACTTCACCATTGAAGTAGAGCGTTCGCTGCGTGTACTCGACGGCGCGGTCGTTGTGTTCTGCGGTACCTCCGGCGTTGAGCCTCAGTCCGAAACCGTATGGCGCCAAGCCAACAAGTACGGCGTTCCACGTGTTGTCTACGTGAACAAGATGGACCGTGCCGGTGCAAACTTCCTGCGCGTCGTAGGTCAGATCAAGAACCGTCTGGGTCACACCCCGGTCCCGGTTCAGCTGGCCATCGGTTCGGAAGATAACTTCCAGGGTCAGGTCGACCTGATCAAGATGAAGGCTATCTACTGGAACGACGACGACAAAGGCACCACCTACCGCGAGGAAGAAATTCCTGCGGACATGCTCGAGCTGGCCGAAGAATGGCGCGCGAACATGGTGGAAGCTGCTGCCGAAGCCAACGAAGAGCTGATGAACAAGTACCTTGAAGAAGGTGCGCTGACCGTCGAAGAGATCAAGGCAGGCCTGCGCGCGCGCACCCTGGCCAGCGAGATCGTTCCGGCTGTCTGCGGTTCGTCGTTCAAGAACAAGGGCGTTCCCCTGGTTCTCGATGCCGTCATCGACTACCTGCCTGCTCCGACCGAGATTCCTGCAATTCAGGGTATCAACCCGGACGACAAAGAGCTGGACAAAGAAGACCCGGCTGTTCGTAAAGACGAGCGTCACGCCGACGACGACGAGCCGTTCTCGGCTCTGGCGTTCAAGATCGCGACCGACCCGTTCGTGGGGACTCTGACCTTCGTTCGCGTCTACTCGGGTGTTCTGGCCTCTGGTGACTCGGTCATCAACTCGGTCAAGGGCAAGAAAGAGCGCGTTGGTCGTATGGTGCAGATGCACGCCAACCAGCGTGAAGAGATCAAGGAAGTGCGCGCTGGCGACATCGCTGCACTGATCGGCATGAAAGATGTGACCACCGGCGAAACCCTGTGCAACATCGAGAAGCCAATCATTCTTGAGCGTATGGACTTCCCTGAGCCGGTTATTTCGCTCTCCGTTGAGCCGAAAACCAAGGCTGACCAGGAGAAGATGGGTATTGCACTGGGCAAGCTGGCCCAGGAAGACCCGTCGTTCCGCGTCAAGACCGACGAAGAGACTGGCCAGACCATCATCTCGGGTATGGGTGAGCTGCACCTGGACATCCTCGTTGACCGCATGAAGCGCGAGTTCAACGTCGAGGCCAACATCGGCAAGCCGCAGGTTTCGTACCGCGAGAAGATCACCAAGTCCGGCGTTGAGATCGAAGGCAAATTCGTTCGTCAGTCGGGTGGTCGTGGTCAGTTCGGTCACTGCTGGATCCGTTTCTCGGAGCCAGAAGTCGACGAGAAGGGCAACATCACCGAAGGTCTGGTGTTCACCAACGAAGTCGTTGGTGGTGTGATTCCTAAGGAATTCATCGCCCCGATCCAGAAGGGTATCGAAGAGCAGATGAAAAACGGCGTTGTTGCCGGTTATCCTCTGATCGGCCTGAAGGCCACGGTATTCGACGGTTCGTACCACGACGTCGACTCCAACGAAATGGCGTTCAAAATCGCTGCTTCGATGGCAACCAAGCAACTGGCCCAGAAGGGCGGTGGCGTGGTTCTCGAGCCGATCATGAAGGTCGAAGTTGTAACCCCGGAAGACTACCTGGGTGACGTGATGGGTGACCTGAACCGTCGTCGTGGTCTGGTCCAAGGTATGGATGAGTCGGTCTCTGGCCGCGTCGTCCGCGCCGAAGTACCGCTCGGAGAGATGTTCGGTTACGCAACCGACGTTCGTTCCATGTCCCAGGGTCGCGCAAGCTACTCCATGGAATTCTCCAAATACGCCGAGGCTCCGTCGAACATCGTCGAAGCGCTCATTAAAAAACAAGGCTAATCCCCTTTAGGCAAGAGGTTCACTGTCGTGGCTAAAGAAAAATTTGATCGTTCCCTTCCCCACGTTAACGTCGGCACCATCGGCCACGTTGACCACGGTAAGACCACTCTGACCGCAGCTCTGACTCGCGTCTGCTCCGAAGTTTTCGGTTCGGCAGTCGTTGAGTTCGACAAGATCGACTCGGCTCCGGAAGAAAAAGCGCGCGGTATCACCATCAACACCGCTCATGTCGAGTACAACTCGAACATTCGTCACTACGCTCACGTTGACTGCCCAGGTCACGCTGACTACGTGAAGAACATGATCACCGGTGCTGCCCAGATGGACGGCGCGATCCTGGTTTGCTCGGCCGCCGATGGTCCGATGCCACAAACCCGTGAGCACATCCTGCTGTCCCGTCAGGTTGGCGTTCCGTACATCGTGGTCTTCCTGAACAAGGCTGACCTGGTAGACGACGCTGAGCTGCTGGAACTGGTCGAGATGGAAGTTCGCGACCTGCTGTCCACCTACGACTTCCCAGGCGACGACACCCCGATCATCATCGGTTCGGCTCGTATGGCGCTGGAAGGCAAAGACGACAACGAAATGGGCACTACCGCTGTTAAGAAGCTGGTAGAAACTCTGGATGCCTACATCCCTGAGCCAGTTCGTGCCATCGACCAGCCATTCCTGATGCCGATCGAAGACGTATTCTCGATCTCGGGTCGTGGTACCGTTGTTACCGGCCGTATCGAGCGTGGTATCGTCAAGGTTCAAGACCCGCTGGAAATCGTTGGTCTGCGTGACACCACCACCACCACCTGCACCGGCGTTGAGATGTTCCGCAAGCTGCTGGACGAAGGTCGTGCTGGCGAGAACTGCGGCGTTCTGCTGCGTGGTACCAAGCGTGACGACGTAGAGCGTGGCCAGGTTCTGGTCAAGCCAGGTTCGGTCAAGCCGCACACCAAGTTCACCGCAGAAGTCTACGTTCTGTCGAAGGAAGAAGGCGGTCGTCACACTCCGTTCTTCAAAGGCTACCGTCCTCAGTTCTACTTCCGTACCACTGACGTGACCGGTAACTGCGAACTGCCGGAAGGCGTTGAAATGGTAATGCCAGGCGACAACATCCAAATGGTTGTCACCCTGATCAAGACCATCGCAATGGAAGACGGTCTGCGCTTCGCCATCCGTGAAGGCGGTCGTACCGTCGGCGCCGGCGTCGTAGCCAAAATCATCGAGTAATCACTCGGCCGATTGAAAAAAGCCCCCGCTCAGCGGGGGCTTTTTTTATTGGGTTGACACTAAATTGGGGCGTCTATAGAATCACGCCTCCTTTTAGCGGGCGTAGTGCGTCCGTTGGGAACAGCCTGGAGTCTGAAATCCAATGCAAAATCAGCAAATCCGTATCAGGTTGAAGGCTTTCGACCATCGCCTGATCGACCAATCCACCCAGGAAATCGTGGAAACCGCGAAACGTACTGGTGCACAAGTGCGTGGTCCAATTCCACTGCCTACCCGCAAAGAGCGTTTCACCGTTCTGGTCTCCCCGCACGTCAACAAAGACGCGCGTGACCAGTACGAGATTCGCACTCATAAGCGTGTTCTGGACATCGTCCAGCCAACGGATAAAACCGTTGACGCGCTGATGAAGCTTGATCTGGCGGCAGGTGTGGAAGTACAGATCAGCCTCGGCTAAGACTTCGGTCTGGTCGTGTAACGCTCTGAAATGGGCGGCCATAGCGGGTGAAAGCCCCGTACACTCATGAGGTTTACAACATGACTATTGGTGTAATCGGTCGCAAGTGCGGTATGACCCGCATTTTCACCGAAGAAGGTGTCTCCATTCCGGTCACGGTCATCGAGATCGAGCCGAATCGCGTCACCCAGTTCAAAACTGAAGAAACCGATGGCTACCGTGCAGTGCAAGTCACTGTCGGCGAGCGTCGTGCTTCGCGTGTGACTGCCGCTCAGGCAGGCCACTTCGCCAAGGCTAACGTTGCCGCTGGTCGCGGTGTTTGGGAGTTCCGTCTTGAAGAAGGCGATTTCCAGGCTGGCGATCTGATCAAAGCTGAACTCTTCACTGCAGGCCAGCTGGTAGACGTTACTGGTCAGTCCAAAGGTAAAGGCTTCGCCGGTACCATCAAGCGCTGGAACTTCCGTGGCCAGGACAACACCCACGGTAACTCCGTGTCGCACCGTGTCCCAGGTTCCATCGGCCAGTGCCAGACTCCTGGTCGTGTGTTCAAGGGCAAGAAAATGTCCGGTCACATGGGCGCCGAGCGCGTGACTGTTCAGTCCCTGGAAGTTGTTCGCGTAGACGCTGAGCGCAACCTGCTGCTGGTCAAGGGTGCCGTTCCTGGCGCTACTGGCGGCGACGTGGTTGTACGTCCAGCTGTCAAGGCTCGCGGTTAAGGGGAAACTGACATGCAACTCAATGTAAATGACGCTCAGGCGATCGAAGTTTCCGAACTGACTTTCGGTGGCGAATTCAACGAGACGCTGGTACACCAAGCAGTCGTGGCCTACATGGCCGGCGGCCGTCAGGGCACCAAGCAGCAAAAGACCCGTTCCGACGTGGCTGGTGGCGGTAAGCGCCCATGGCGTCAGAAGGGTACTGGCCGTGCTCGTGCTGGTACCACTCGTGGTCCGATCTGGCGTGGCGGTGGTGTAACCTTCGCAGCTCGTCCTCAAGATCACTCGCAGAAGCTCAACAAGAAGATGTACCGCGCTGCCCTGCGCTCCATCCTCGCTGAGCTGGTGCGTAGCGACCGTCTGGTCGTGGTTCAGGACTTCGCTGTTGAAGCACCGAAAACCAAAGATCTGCTGAACAAGCTGAACGGCATGGGTCTGAACGACGTACTGATCGTTTCGGACGCTGTTGATCAGAACCTGTACCTGGCTGCTCGCAACCTGCCGCACGTCGACGTACGTGACGTTCAAGGTTCCGACCCGGTCAGTCTGATCGCATACGAAAAGGTGTTGATCACCGTTTCGGCCGTGAAGAAATTCGAGGAGCTGCTGGGATGAACCAGGAACGCGTATTCAAAGTCCTCCTTGGCCCGCACGTTTCCGAGAAGGCTACCGTTCTGGCTGAGAAAAAAGGCCAGTTCGTATTCAAGGTTGCTACCGATGCAACCAAGCTGGAAATCAAGAAAGCTGTCGAAGGCCTGTTCAACGTAAAAGTTGAAAACGTGTCGACTGTTAACGTTCTGGGTAAAACCAAGCGTACCGCACGTGGTCTGGGCAAGCGTAATGACTGGAAGAAGGCGATCGTCTCCCTTCAGCCAGGCCAAGATCTCGATTTCAGCAGCAGTGCTGAGTAAGGAAGGGGTGCATCATGGCAATCGTTAAATGCAAACCGACTTCCCCTGGCCGCCGTTTCGTGGTCAAGGTGGTCAACAAGGAGCTGCACAAAGGCGCTCCTCACGCACCGCTGATCGAGAAAAAATCGAAGTCTGGTGGTCGTAACAACAATGGCCGCATTACCACTCGTCACGTTGGTGGTGGTCACAAGCAGCATTACCGTCTGGTCGACTTCCGTCGCAACGACAAAGATGGCATCCCAGCCACTGTCGAGCGTATCGAATACGATCCAAACCGTACTGCTCACATCGCCCTGCTGTGCTACGCAGACGGTGAGCGTCGCTACATCATCGCCCCTAAAGGCGTGAGCGCTGGCGACCAGCTGATCGCAGGTGCCCTGGCCCCAATCAAGGCCGGTAACTCCCTGCAACTGCGCAACATTCCAGTAGGTAGCACCATTCACGGCATCGAACTGAAGCCGGGTAAAGGTGCTCAGATCGCACGTTCCGCTGGTGCTTCGGCTCAGCTGATCGCTCGCGAAGGTGTCTACGTGACCCTGCGTCTGCGCTCTGGTGAAATGCGTAAAGTCCTGGCTGAGTGCCGTGCGACCCTGGGCGAAGTCTCGAACTCCGAGCACAGCCTGCGTTCGCTGGGTAAAGCTGGTGCCAAACGCTGGCGCGGCGTTCGCCCAACCGTTCGTGGCGTTGCCATGAACCCGGTTGACCACCCACATGGTGGTGGTGAAGGTCGTACCTCCGGTGGTCGTCATCCGGTATCGCCATGGGGCTTCCCAACCAAGGGTGCGAAGACCCGCGGTAATAAGCGTACCGACAACATGATCGTCCGTCGTCGCAAGTAACTAGAGGGATACGACAGTGCCACGTTCTCTGAAAAAAGGTCCTTTTATCGATCTTCACCTGCTGAAGAAGGTCGAAGTGGCGGTGGAGAAGAACGATCGCAAGCCAGTTAAAACCTGGTCGCGCCGTTCGATGATCCTGCCACAAATGGTCGGTCTGACCATCGCGGTACACAACGGTCGCCAACACGTCCCAGTTCTCGTGAACGAAGACATGGTCGGCCACAAACTGGGCGAGTTCGCCGGTACCCGCACCTACCGCGGGCACGTGGCTGACAAGAAAGCCAAGCGTTAAGGGGTAAGGAAATGGAAGTAGCCGCTAAGTTGTCGGGCGCTCGCATCTCCGCCCAGAAAGCCCGCTTGGTCGCCGACCAGATCCGCGGGAAGAAGGTGGGCGAAGCGCTCAACCTGTTGGCCTTCAGCAGCAAAAAAGCCGCTGAAATCATGAAGAAAGTCCTCGAGTCGGCCGTAGCCAACGCCGAACACAACGAAGGCGCAGACGTTGATGACCTGAAGGTCTCCACCGTCTTCGTCAACGAAGGGCGTTCGCTGAAGCGCATCATGCCACGTGCCAAAGGCCGTGCTGATCGCATCGTCAAGCGGTCTTGCCATATCACTGTCAAGGTTGCGGACAAGTAACGGAGTCGATCAGATGGGTCAGAAAGTACATCCCACTGGCATTCGCCTGGGAATCGTCAAGGAGCACACCTCCGTCTGGTACGCAGACGGTGCTACTTACGCAGATTACCTGTTGAAGGATCTGAAAACGCGTGAGTACCTCCAAGACAAACTAAAAAGCGCGTCCGTAAGCCGTATCGATATTCATCGTCCGGCTCAAACTGCACGCATCACCATCCACACCGCTCGTCCCGGTATCGTTATCGGTAAGAAAGGTGAAGATGTCGAGAAGCTGCGTCAGGACCTGACCAAGCAGATGGGTGTGCCTGTGCACATCAACATCGAAGAGATCCGCAAGCCGGAACTCGACGCTATGCTGGTTGCGCAGAGCGTAGCTCAGCAGCTGGAACGCCGCGTAATGTTCCGTCGCGCCATGAAGCGCGCCGTACAGAACGCCATGCGTATTGGTGCCAAGGGCATCAAGATCCAGGTGAGCGGTCGTCTCGGCGGTGCTGAGATTGCTCGTACCGAGTGGTATCGCGAAGGTCGTGTGCCTCTGCACACCCTGCGTGCCGATATCGACTACAACACCTACGAAGCTCACACCACTTACGGTGTGATCGGTGTGAAGGTTTGGATCTTCAAAGGCGAAGTTATTGGTGGTCGCCAAGAAGAACTGAAACCACAAGCACCAGCGCCTCGTAAAAAAGCTGCTAAGTAAGGGGTACGCCAAATGTTGCAACCAAAGCGTACAAAATTCCGCAAGCAGATGACTGGCCACAACCGTGGTCTGGCACTGCGCGGTAGCAAAGTCAGCTTCGGCGAATTCGCCCTGAAAGCTGTTGCTCGCGGTCGCCTCACCGCCCGCCAGATCGAGTCCGCACGTCGTGCGCTGACCCGTCACGTTAAGCGTGGCGGTAAGATCTGGATCCGTGTGTTCCCGGACAAGCCGATCTCCAAGAAGCCTCTCGAGGTTCGTATGGGTAAAGGTAAGGGCTCCGTGGAATACTGGGTTGCCCAGATCCAGCCAGGTAAAGTCCTGTACGAGATCGAGGGTGTTTCTGAAGAGCTGGCGCGCGAAGCTTTCGCCCTGGCTGCTGCAAAGCTGCCTCTCGCCACCTCCTTTGTTAAGCGGACGGTGATGTGATGAAAGCGAATGAACTTCGTGAAAAATCTGCACAGCAACTGAATGAGCAACTGCTCGGCTTGCTGCGCGACCAGTTCAATCTGCGTATGCAGAAAGCAACTGGCCAGTTGGGGCAGTCGCACCTGCTCTCGCAAGTTAAGCGTGACATCGCTCGCGTGAAAACTGTGCTTAACCAGCAGGCAGGTAAGTGATCATGGCTGAAGCTGAAAAAACCGTCCGTACGCTGACTGGCCGTGTCGTCAGCGACAAAATGGACAAGACCATCACCGTTCTGATCGAGCGTCGCGTAAAGCACCCGATCTACGGTAAATACGTTAAGCGTTCGACTAAGCTGCACGCGCACGACGAATCCAACCAGTGCAAAATCGGCGACAAGGTTTCCATCCGTGAAACCCGTCCGCTGGCCAAGACCAAGTCCTGGGCACTGGTTGAAGTCCTCGAACGCGCTGTTGAAGTCTAAGGGCTAGGGGTCGGAGAAATTTTATGATTCAGACTCAATCCATGCTCGATGTGGCCGATAACAGCGGCGCTCGTCGCGTCATGTGCATCAAGGTGCTCGGCGGTTCGCACCGCCGTTACGCCGGCATCGGTGACATCATCAAAGTAACCGTCAAGGAAGCAATTCCGCGCGGTAAGGTCAAAAAAGGCCAGGTGATGACTGCTGTTGTCGTCCGTACCCGTCACGGTGTACGTCGCGCTGACGGTTCCATCATTCGTTTCGACGGCAACGCTGCTGTTCTGCTGAACACCAAGCAAGAGCCGATCGGCACTCGCATCTTCGGGCCAGTGACCCGTGAACTTCGTACTGAGAAGTTCATGAAGATCGTCTCGCTCGCCCCTGAAGTGCTGTAAGGAGATCCGACATGCAAAAGATTCGTCGTGACGACGAGATCATCGTGATCGCCGGCAAAGACAAAGGTAAGCGCGGTAAGGTGCTGAAGGTTCTGGCTGACGACCGTCTGGTCATCGGTGGCGTGAACCTGGTCAAGCGTCATACCAAGCCTAACCCGATGGCGGGCGTACAGGGCGGTATCGTCGAAAAAGAAGCGCCACTGCACGCTTCCAACGTTGCCATCTTCAACGGCGAAACCAACAAGGCTGACCGCGTTGGTTTCAAAGTAGAAGACGGTAAGAAAATTCGTGTCTTCAAGTCGACCCAAAAAGCGGTTGATGCTTGAACACTGCTAGGTAGAAGACCATGGCACGACTGAAAGAGATTTACCGGAACGAAATCGCTCCTAAGCTTAAGGATGAACTTAAGCTGTCGAACGTGATGGAAGTTCCGCGCGTTACCAAGATCACCCTGAACATGGGTCTGGGCGAAGCGATCGGCGACAAGAAAGTCATCGAGCACGCTGTTGCCGACCTGGAAAAGATCACCGGTCAAAAGCCGGTCGTGACTTTCGCTCGTAAATCCATCGCGGGCTTCAAAGTCCGTGAGGGATGGCCGATCGGCGTCAAGGTGACCCTGCGTAGCGACAAGATGTACGAATTCCTGGACCGCCTGCTGGCGATCTCCCTGCCTCGGGTCCGCGACTTCCGCGGCCTGAATGCCAAGTCCTTCGATGGCCGTGGCAACTACAGCATGGGCGTGAAAGAGCAGATCATCTTCCCGGAAATCGATTACGACAAGATCGATGCTCTGCGCGGTTTGGACATCACCCTGACCACCACTGCTCGTTCGGATGACGAAGGCCGCGCTCTGCTGCGTGCATTCAAATTCCCGTTCCGCAACTGATTGGAGTAGGAAAATGGCCAAGAAGAGCATGAAAAACCGCGAGCTGAAGCGTCAGCTCACGGTAGCCAAGTTCGCCAAAAAGCGTGCTGAGCTGAAAGCGACCATCGTCAACCTGAACGCCTCTCCAGAAGAGCGTTTCGCTGCCGTTGTCGCTCTGCAGAAGCAGCCACGTGATGCCAGCGCTGCGCGTCTGCGCAACCGTTGCCGCCTGACCGGTCGTCCTCACGGTGTATACCGTAAGTTCGGCCTGGGCCGTAACATGCTGCGTCAAGCTGCAATGCGCGGCGACGTACCAGGCCTGGTCAAAGCCTCCTGGTAATCGCTGCAGGTGTGATCCCGGCGCAAGGGGAGCAATCTTCCGACCGCCGGTGACCTCGCCCATAAACAAGCCCCCTCGTGGGGCTTGTTTCGTTTCTGCCTTGTGTCTAGAATGACCGGCTCACCCGAGCCTGGGTTTTTTACCCTGCCCGTTCGAGTGGTTGTGATAGCCGCAAGGCTAATATTTCTTGTATCAGGAGCATCTAGCCCATGAGTATGCAGGACCCGTTAGCGGACATGCTAACTCGCATCCGTAATGCCCAGATGGCTGAAAAGTCCGTCGTAAGCATGCCTTCCTCCACCCTGAAGGTCGCGGTTGCCAAAGTTCTGAAAGACGAAGGTTACATCGCTGGCTACCAGGTAACTGGTGAGGCCAAGCCTTCCCTGTCGATCGAACTGAAGTACTTCGAAGGCCGTCCGGTCATCGAGGAACTGAAGCGTTCCAGCCGTCCTGGCCTGCGCCAGTACAAGGCCGTCACCGACCTGCCGAAAGTACGTGGCGGTCTGGGCGTGTCTATTGTCTCCACCAACAAAGGTGTGATGACTGACCGCGCTGCGCGCGCTGCCGGTGTCGGCGGCGAAGTTCTGTGCACAGTGTTCTAAGGGGAGATAGGCATGTCTCGCGTCGCTAAGAACCCCGTTAAGCTGCCATCCGGTGTCGAAGTCAAATTCGCCGGCCAGCAGCTTTCGGTGAAGGGTGCCAAAGGCACTCTCGAACTGAACGTTCACTCGTCTGTTGAAGTTACCGAAGAGTCTGGCGAGCTGCGTTTCGTCGCTCGCAACGGTGATCAGCAAGCTCGCGCCATGGCCGGTACCACCCGCGCCCTGGTGAACAACATGGTCCAGGGCGTAAGCCAAGGCTTCGAGCGCAAGCTCCAGCTGGTCGGTGTTGGTTACAAGGCACAGGCCAAAGGCGAAATCCTGAACCTGGCCCTGGGCTTCTCGCACCCAGTGGACTACGAACTGCCAGCCGGTATCACCGCTGAAACCCCTAGCCAGACCGACATCCTGATCAAGGGTATCGACAAGCAGCTGGTAGGTCAGGTGGCCGCTGAAATCCGCGGGTTCCGTCCGCCAGAGCCTTACAAAGGCAAGGGTGTGCGTTACGCGGACGAAGTAGTCCGTCGTAAAGAAGCCAAGAAGAAGTAGGGCCTAGCAAATGACCGACAAAAAAGTTATTCGACTGCGTCGCGCTCGCAAAGCACGTCTCAAGATGCACGAACTCGAAGTCGTGCGCCTGTGCGTGTTCCGCTCCTCGCAGCACATCTACGCCCAGGTCATTTCGGCCGACGGCAGCAAGGTTCTGGCAAGCGCCTCGACCTTGGACAAAGACCTGCGTGATGGCGCCACTGGCAACATCGACGCGGCCACTAAGGTTGGCAAGCTGGTAGCTGAGCGTGCGAAAGCCGCCGGTGTATCTCAAGTTGCCTTTGACCGTTCCGGCTTCAAGTACCATGGCCGCGTCAAAGCGCTGGCTGATGCTGCTCGTGAAGGCGGGCTGGAGTTCTAAGTTATGGCAAATAACGATCAAAAGCGCGACGAAGGCTACATCGAGAAGCTGGTTCAAGTTAACCGCGTTGCCAAAACCGTAAAAGGCGGCCGTATCTTCACCTTCACCGCGCTGACCGTGGTAGGTGATGGTAAAGGTCGTGTCGGCTTCGGCCGTGGCAAATCGCGCGAAGTACCTGCCGCGATCCAGAAAGCCATGGAAGCTGCTCGTCGCAACATGATCCAGGTTGACCTGAAGGGCACCACCCTGCAGTACGCCACCAAGGCTGCCCACGGCGCCTCGAAGGTTTACATGCAGCCTGCCTCGGAAGGTACCGGTATCATCGCCGGCGGCGCCATGCGTGCTGTCCTGGAAGTTGCTGGTGTTCAGAACGTCCTGGCCAAGTGCTACGGTTCGACCAACCCAGTGAACGTGGTTTACGCCACCTTCAAGGGTCTGAAAGCCATGCAATCTCCTGAGTCCATTGCTGCCAAGCGCGGCAAGAGCGTTGAGGAGATCTTCTGATCATGGCAACCGTAAAAGTAACGCTGATCAAGAGCGTCTCGGGCCGCCTGCCTAACCACAAACTGTGCGTTAAAGGCCTGGGTCTGCGTCGCATCGGTCACACTGTAGAAGTCCAGGATACTCCCGAAAACCGCGGGATGATCAACAAGGCTTACTACATGCTGAAGGTCGAGGGTTAATCGATGAAACTCAATGATCTGAGTCCAGCGCCGGGTTCCCGTCGCGAGAAGCATCGTCCAGGTCGTGGTATCGGTAGCGGTCTGGGTAAGACTGGCGGCCGTGGCCACAAAGGTCAAACCTCCCGTTCCGGTGGTTCGATCGCTCCTGGCTTCGAAGGCGGTCAACAGCCGCTGCACCGTCGTCTGCCGAAGTTCGGCTTCGTTTCCCTGAAAGCCATGGACCGCGCTGAAGTGCGTCTGTCCGAGCTGGCCAAAGTGGAAGGCGACGTGGTTACCGTGCAATCCCTGAAGGATGCCAACGTGATCGGCCAAAACGTACAGCGTGTGAAAATCATGCTGTCTGGCGAAGTCACTCGCGCAGTCACCATCAAGGGTATCGCAGCCACCAAGGGTGCGCGTGCGGCTATCGAAGCAGCTGGCGGCAAATTCGAGGAATAAATGGCTAAGCAAGGTGCTCTCTCTTCGCTCGGTAAGGGCGGGATGTCGGAACTCTGGGCTCGTCTGCGCTTTCTGTTCATGGCGATCATCGTCTATCGGATAGGTGCGCATATCCCGGTTCCTGGCATCAATCCAGACCGTCTGGCGGATCTGTTTCGGCAGAATGAGGGGACCATTCTTAGCTTGTTCAACATGTTTTCCGGTGGCGCGCTTGAGCGCATGAGCATCTTTGCACTGGGGATCATGCCGTACATCTCGGCATCGATCATCATGCAGCTGATGACGGCGGTCAGCCCGCAACTGGAGCAGTTGAAGAAGGAAGGTGAAGCTGGCCGTCGCAAGATCAGCCAGTACACCCGCTACGGCACCGTTATCCTGGCACTGGTTCAAGCCATTGGCATGTCCATTGGCCTGGCCAACCAGGGCGTGGCGTTTTCTGTAGGCCTGGGCTTCCATGTCGTCGCCGTCTCCACCTTCGTGGCGGGCGCGATGTTCATGATGTGGCTGGGCGAGCAGATCACCGAGCGCGGTGTGGGCAACGGTATCTCGATGTTGATCTTCGCAGGTATCGTTGCCGGTCTTCCGAGAGCAATCGGGCAGTCTTTCGAGTCTGCACGCACAGGCGATATCAACATTTTCGCCCTGGTCGCTATCGGTTTGCTGGCAGTAGCGATTATCGGTTTTGTGGTGTTCATTGAGCGTGGTCAGCGTCGTATCGCCGTTCACTACGCCAAGCGTCAGCAGGGCCGCAAGGTCTTCGCTGCGCAGACCAGCCACTTGCCGCTGAAAGTGAACATGGCGGGGGTTATCCCGGCCATCTTCGCGAGCAGCATTTTGCTGTTCCCGGCTTCGCTGGGTGCCTGGTTCGGTCAGTCCGAAGGTATGGGCTGGCTGCAGGACATCTCGCAGTCGATCGCTCCTGGTCAGCCGTTGAACATTCTGCTGTTTAGTGCAGGGATCATTTTCTTCTGCTTCTTCTACACAGCTCTGATGTTCAACCCGAAAGACGTAGCGGAAAACCTGAAGAAGTCCGGTGCCTTTATTCCGGGTATCCGTCCTGGTGAGCAGTCGGCGCGCTACATTGATGGCGTTCTGACTCGTCTGACCATGTTCGGTGCTCTTTACATGATGGCCGTCTGCCTTCTGCCCCAGTTCCTGGTGGTGGCAGCAAATGTGCCGTTCTACCTTGGCGGGACCTCGTTGCTGATTGTGGTAGTGGTTGTGATGGACTTCATGTCCCAAGTACAATCGCACCTCGTTTCGCACCAGTACGAATCCCTGATGAAGAAAGCCAACCTGAAAGGCTACGGTGGCAGCGGTCTGCTGCGCTGATACGCCCCTAAGGTTCGAGGAGTCGGTAATGAAAGTTCGTGCATCGGTGAAAAAGCTGTGCCGTAACTGCAAGATCATCCGTCGCGAAGGCGTCGTACGAGTGATCTGCAGCGCGGAACCGCGTCACAAACAGCGCCAAGGCTGAGTGTGATCTGCGCTTCAAACCCAGCAGCTAGTGTGCTGCTGGGTTGATTATTCGTTTCTACAGCGATATTATCTCGCGCCCTATTTCTTGGCTTCCGGGGCGTAGGTAGCTGTCAATTGGAGTCCCACTGAATGGCCCGTATTGCAGGCGTCAACATTCCAGATAACAAGCATACTGTTATCTCGCTGACCTACATCTATGGTGTCGGTCGCACAACTGCACAGAAGATCTGTGCAGACGCTGGTGTCAACCCAGCCGCTAAGATCAAGGATCTGAGCGACGAGCAAATCGAAACCCTGCGTGGCGAAGTCGCGAAGTTCACCACCGAAGGTGACCTGCGTCGTGACATCAACATGAAGATCAAACGCTTGATGGACCTGGGTTGCTACCGCGGCCTGCGTCATCGTAAAGGTCTGCCGGTTCGCGGTCAGCGCACCAAGACCAACGCACGCACCCGTAAGGGCCCGCGTAAGCCGATCCGCAAGTAATCGCCCAGGAATATAGACATGGCAAAACCTGCTGCTCGTCCTCGTAAGAAAGTCAAAAAGACAGTGGTTGATGGCATCGCCCACATCCATGCCTCTTTCAACAACACCATCGTGACCATCACCGACCGTCAGGGCAATGCATTGTCCTGGGCTACTTCCGGTGGTTCGGGTTTCCGTGGTTCGCGCAAATCCACCCCGTTCGCAGCTCAGATCGCTGCTGAGCGTGCTGGTCAAGCTGCGCTGGAATATGGTCTGAAGAACCTCGACGTCAACGTCAAGGGTCCAGGTCCAGGTCGTGAATCCGCCGTTCGTGCATTGAACAGCTGCGGCTACAAGATCGCCAGCATCACCGACGTGACGCCTATCCCGCACAACGGGTGCCGTCCGCCGAAGAAGCGTCGCGTGTAATCAGGAGACAGAAGAATGGCACGTTACATTGGTCCAAAATGCAAACTGTCTCGTCGTGAAGGCACCGACCTGTTCCTGAAGAGCGGCGTTCGCGCTCTGGAATCGAAGTGCAACATCGAAGCAGCCCCAGGTATCCACGGCCAGCGCCGTGGCCGTCAGTCCGACTACGGTACCCAGCTGCGCGAGAAACAAAAAGTCCGTCGTATCTACGGTGTTCTGGAGCGTCAGTTCCGCGGTTACTACCAAGCTGCTGCCTCGAAAAAAGGCGCAACCGGTGAGAACCTGCTGCAACTGCTCGAGTGCCGTCTGGATAACGTCGTTTACCGTATGGGCTTCGGCTCGACTCGTTCCGAGTCCCGTCAGCTGGTTTCGCACAAAGCGATCAGCGTCAACGGTAAGACTGTAAACATTCCATCCTACCAAGTTCGTCCGGGTGACGTGGTCGCAGTTCGCGAGAAATCGTCGAACCAGCTGCGCATTGTTCAAGCCCTTGAACTGTGCGCCCAGCGTGGCCGCGTTGAGTGGGTAGACGTAGATTCCGCTAAGAAGTCGGGCGTTTTCAAGAACGTTCCTGCTCGCGGCGACCTGTCTGCCGACATCAACGAAAACCTGATTGTCGAGCTCTACTCCAAGTAAGGGCTAGAAAATAGGTGCATCCATGCAGATTTCGGTAAATGAGTTCCTGACTCCCCGCCATATTGATGTGCAGGTAGTCAGTCCGACCCGCGCTAAAATCACGCTCGAGCCTCTCGAGCGTGGTTTCGGCCATACCCTGGGCAACGCGCTGCGCCGCATCCTGTTGTCCTCCATGCCTGGCTGTGCAGTAGTCGAGGCCGAGATCGATGGCGTACTCCATGAGTACTCCGCGATCGAAGGTGTTCAGGAAGACGTCATTGAAATCCTGTTGAACCTGAAAGGCCTGGCTATCAAACTGCACGGTCGTGACGAAGTTACGCTGACCTTGTCGAAAAAGGGTTCGGGGGTGGTTACCGCTGCCGATATTCAGCTGGATCACGATGTCGAGATCGTCAACCCCGATCACGTAATCGCGAACCTGGCGTCCAATGGCGCCCTGAACATGAAGCTCACTGTAGCTCGTGGTCGCGGTTACGAGCCGGCTGACTCCCGTCAAACCGACGAAGACGAAAGCCGTAGCATTGGCCGTCTGCAGCTGGACGCCTCGTTCAGCCCGGTGCGTCGTATCGCCTATGTGGTCGAAAACGCCCGTGTTGAACAGCGTACCAACCTGGACAAGCTGGTCATTGATCTGGAAACCAACGGCACCCTGGATCCTGAAGAGGCTATCCGCCGCGCTGCGACCATCCTGCAACAGCAGCTGGCCGCGTTCGTCGACCTCAAAGGTGACAGTGAGCCTGTCGTAGTCGAGCAGGAAGACGAGATCGATCCGATCCTGCTGCGTCCGGTTGACGACCTGGAACTGACTGTACGTTCGGCCAACTGCCTCAAGGCGGAGAACATCTACTACATCGGCGACCTGATTCAGCGTACCGAAGTAGAGCTGTTGAAGACTCCTAACCTTGGCAAGAAGTCCCTGACTGAAATCAAGGACGTTCTGGCCTCTCGTGGTCTGTCTCTCGGCATGCGCCTCGACAACTGGCCGCCTGCAAGTCTTAAGAAGGACGACAAGGCGACCGCCTGATCGTCGTAATCACCGAACGTAGTGTTTGGTAAGGAATGAATCATGCGTCATCGTAAAAGTGGACGTCACCTGAGCCGTACCAGCTCTCACCGCAAGGCTATGTTCCAGAACATGGCAGTGTCGCTGATCGAGCACGAGCTGATCAAAACCACCCTGCCGAAAGCCAAGGAACTGCGCCGCGTTGCCGAGCCGCTGATCACCCTGGCCAAGGAAGACAGCGTTGCTAACCGCCGTCTGGCCTTCGACCGTACCCGTTCGAAGTCCGCTGTTGGCAAACTGTTCAACGACCTGGGCAAGCGTTACGCCACCCGTCAGGGCGGCTACCTGCGCATCCTGAAGTGCGGTTTCCGCGCTGGCGACAACGCGCCTATGGCGTACGTCGAGCTGGTTGATCGTCCGGTCGGCGGTGCTGTAGAAGCTGCTGAGTAAGACGTTCTGTCTGCTACAAAGAACCGGGCCTAGTGCCCGGTTTTTTGTGTCTGCAGGTATTGTTTATTTCTATTGATACAAGTCATGTAATGAATTTGTTCTGAAACGACCGCTCGTCGATACTCCTTATCAAGCCGATTAGCCGGCACTCGAAGACCGATAAGGAGAGCCCATGAGCAAGATCCTGACCACCGCCAGCGGTGCACCTGTAGCCGACAACCAGAATTCCCGTTCCGCAGGCCCACGCGGCCCGCTGCTGCTCGACGACTTCCACCTGATCGAGAAGCTTGCCCACTTCAACCGTGAGAACATCCCTGAGCGCCGTGTTCATGCAAAAGGCTCGGGCGCCTACGGCACCTTCACGGTGACCCGCGACATTACCCAGTACACCAGTGCCCGCCTGTTCGAGCAGGTCGGCAAGCAGACCGAAACCTTCCTGCGCTTCTCCACCGTTGGCGGCGAGCGTGGCTCGGCCGATACCGAGCGTGACCCCCGTGGCTTTGCGCTGAAGTTCTACACCGAAGAAGGCAACTGGGACATCGTTGGCAACAACACCCCGGTGTTCTTCATCCGCGACCCGCTCAAGTTCCCGGACTTTATCCACACCCAGAAACGCCACCCGCAAAGCAACCTGAAAAACGCCCAGATGATGTGGGACTTCTGGTCGCACTCGCCCGAGGCGCTGCACCAGGTCACCATCTTGTTCTCCGACCGAGGCATCCCGGACGGTTATCGCCACATGCACGGTTTCGGCAGCCACACCTACAGCTTGATCAGCGCCCAGGGTGAGCGCACCTGGGTCAAATGGCACTTCAAGACCCAGCAAGGCATCAAGAACCTGGCTCCGGCCGATGCCGCACGCCTGGCAGGCACTGACCCGGATTACGCCCAGCGTGACCTGTTCCAAGCTATTGAGCGTGGTGACTTCCCACGTTGGACCGTGTGCATTCAGGTGATGAGCGAAGCAGAGGCTGCCGGCCGTGCCGAGAACCCGTTCGACGTGACCAAGACCTGGTCGCAGAAAGACCATCCGCTGATCGAAGTGGGCGTGCTGGAGCTGAACCGCAACCCGCTCAACTACTTTGCCGAAGTCGAGCAGGCGGCGTTCGGGCCGAGCAACATGGTCCCCGGTGTCGGCCTGTCCCCAGACCGCATGCTGCAGGGCCGCGTGTTCGCCTACGCCGATGCGCACCGCTATCGTGTGGGCACCAACCACCAGCAGTTGCCGGTCAATGCGCCGCGCAGTGTGGTGAACAGCTACCAGCGTGATGGCGCCATGGCCACGGGCAGCTACGGCAGTGCGCCGAACTACGAGCCCAACAGCTACAGCGATGCGCCGAAGCAGTCGCCGCGCCACGCCGAGCCAGCCCTGGCCCTTGGCGGCGCTGCCGACCGCCACGATCACCGTGAGGACAACGACTACTACAGCCACGCCGGCGCGCTGTTCCGGCTGATGAATGCCGAGCAGCAGGCGCTGCTGATCAACAACATCGCCGGCGCCATGGCGGGAGTGAGCGAAGACGTTATCCAGCGCCAGTTGCAGTACTTCTTCAAGGCTGACCCTGCCTACGGCGAGGGCATCGCCAAGGCCCTGGGGCTGAATCTCGCCTGAGTCGAAATGAGAAGTAGAACCGCCCTCATTTGGGCGGTTTTTCAATGAATATCACTACTGTTTAACCGATTTTTTGCTTCTGATTGCGCGTTTTTCAGTGACCGCGAGCAAAAGCTGGTTCACACTATGTGCATCTAGCGTATTCACAGGGAGAAGCAGGGCGATGCAAGGTCACCCGGACGTAATCAACTACCTCGTCACGTTGCTGAAGGGCGAACTGGCCGCACGCGACCAGTACTTCATCCACTCGCGCATGTACGAAGACTGGGGCCTGTCCAAGCTCTACGAGCGTATCAACCACGAGATGGAAGAAGAGACGCAGCACGCCGATGCCCTGATGCGCCGCATCCTGATGCTCGAAGGTACCCCGGACATGCGCGCCGACGACCTGGAAGTGGGCAGCACCGTGCCGGAAATGATCGAGGCCGACCTCAAGCTTGAGTACAAGGTGCGTGGCGCACTGTGCAAGGGCATCGAGCTGTGCGAGCTGCACAAGGACTACATCAGCCGCGACATCCTGCGCGCGCAGTTGGCCGACACTGAAGAAGACCACACCTACTGGCTTGAGAAGCAGCAGGGCTTGATCAAGGCCATTGGCCTGGAGAACTACCTGCAGTCGCAGATGTAAGCGCGGGGCTGCGTTGCAGCCCATTCGCGGCACAAGGCCGCTCCTACAGGCAATCGCACGGCCCCGGCTTGATGCGTTCCCCTGTAGGAGTGGCCTTTTTTGTTGTGAATGGGGCGCAACGCGCCCCCACGGCCGTCAAGCCCGATCCCGCTCCAGCAGCGGCTTCAGGTAATGCCCGGTATAGGACTGCTTCATCTTGCTCAGTTCCTCCGGCGTACCGCAGGCAATGATCTGCCCCCCCTTGGAACCACCCTCCGGCCCCAGGTCCACCAGCCAGTCGGCGGTCTTGATCACATCCAGGTTATGCTCGATCACCACCACGGTGTTGCCGTGGTCGCGCAGGCGATGCAGCACGTCCAGCAACTGCTGGATGTCGGCGAAATGCAAGCCGGTGGTGGGTTCGTCGAGGATGTACAGGGTCTTGCCGGTATCGCGCTTGGACAACTCGCGCGACAGCTTCACCCGCTGCGCCTCACCGCCAGACAGGGTAGTCGCCGACTGCCCCAGCTTGATGTACGAAAGGCCCACGTCCATCAGCGTTTGCAGCTTGCGCGCCAGCGCCGGCACCGCATCGAAGAACTCACGGGCATCCTCGATGGTCATTTCCAGCACCTCGTGGATGTTCTTGCCCTTGTACTTGATCTCCAGGGTTTCGCGGTTGTAGCGCTTGCTCTTGCACACGTCGCACGGCACGTAGATGTCCGGCAGGAAGTGCATCTCCACCTTGATCAGGCCATCGCCCTGGCAGGCTTCGCAGCGCCCGCCCTTGACGTTGAACGAGAAACGCCCCGGGCCGTAGCCACGCGAGCGCGACTCCGGCACGCCGGAGAACAGCTCGCGGATCGGCGTGAAGATGCCGGTGTAGGTTGCCGGGTTCGAGCGCGGTGTGCGGCCAATCGGGCTCTGGTCAATGTCGACCACCTTGTCCAGGTGCTGCAGGCCATCCATGCTGCTGTGCGCCGCGGCTTCCAGGGTGCTTGCGCCGTTCAGGGCGGTGGCGGCCAGCGGGAACAAGGTGTTGTTGATCAGCGTCGACTTGCCAGAGCCGGATACGCCGGTCACGCAGGTCAGCAGGCCGATTGGAACTTCCAGGTCGACGTTCTGCAGGTTGTTGCCACGCGCGCCCTTGAGCTTGAGCTGCAGCTTCTTGTTGCGCGGGGTGCGCTTGGCCGGTACGACAATCTTCTTGCGCCCTGAGAGGTATTTGCCGGTCAGCGAGTCAGGGTGGTCCATGACTTCCTGGGGCGTGCCCTCGGCGACGATCTGCCCACCGTGCACACCGGCACCCGGGCCGATGTCGACCACGTAGTCGGCCAGGCGAATGGCGTCCTCGTCGTGCTCCACCACGATCACCGTATTGCCCAGGTCGCGCAGGTGGTTGAGGGTGGCCAGCAGGCGGTCGTTGTCCCGTTGATGAAGGCCGATGGACGGTTCATCGAGGATGTACATCACCCCGACCAAACCGGCGCCGATCTGGCTGGCCAGGCGGATACGCTGGGCCTCGCCGCCGGACAGCGTATCGGCGCTGCGGTCCAGGGTCAGGTAGTCGAGGCCGACGTTCACCAGGAACTGCAGGCGCTCGCAAATTTCCTTGAGGATCTTCGCCGCGATCTCGCCACGGCGGCCGGTGAGGGTCAGCTCGCCGAAGTACTGGCTGGCTTCGCCAATCGGCAGGTTGGTCACCGCCGGCAGGGTTTTCTCGCCCACCCACACATGGCGGGCTTCACGGCGCAAGCGGGTGCCGCGGCAGTCCGGGCAGGGCTGGGTGCCGAGGAACTTGGCCAGTTCCTCGCGCACGGTGGCCGACTCGGTTTCCCGGTAGCGCCGCTCCAGGTTCGGCACGATGCCTTCGAACGGGTGCGAGCGCTTGACGATATCGCCACGGTCGTTGAGGTACTTGAAGTCAACGCTCTGCTTGCCGCTGCCGCCCAGGATCACCTTCTGGTGCTCGGCCGACAGCTCGCCGAACGGCTCCTCAAGGCTGAAACCATAGTGCGCCGCCAGCGAGCCGAGCATCTGGAAGTAGTAGACGTTACGCCGGTCCCAACCGCGAATCGCGCCTTCGGCCAAGGTCAGCTCGCTGTTGACCAGGCGCTTGGTGTCGAAGAACTGCTTCACCCCCAGGCCGTCACAGGTCGGGCAGGCACCGGCCGGGTTGTTGAACGAAAACAGCTTGGGCTCCAGCTCGCTGATCGCATGGCCGCACACCGGGCAGGCAAAGCGCGCGGAGAAGATCATTTCTTCGCCTGGCTCGTCGTCCATCGGTGCTACCAGGGCGATGCCGTCGGCCAGCTTCAGTGCCGTCTCGAACGATTCGGCCAGGCGCTGCTGCAGGTCGGCGCGAACCTTGAAACGGTCCACCACCACATCGATGCTGTGCTTTTTCTGCTTGTCCAGCTTGGGCAGTTCGTCCAGCTCGTAGAGCTTGCCGTTGACCCGTGCGCGCACGAAGCCCTGGGCGCGCAGCTCGTCGAACACCGCCAGGTGCTCGCCCTTGCGCTCACGTACCACTGGCGCCAGCAGCATCAGCTTGCTGCCTTCGGGGCGCTCCAGCACCAGGTCGACCATCTGGCTGATGGTTTGCGCTTCCAGCGGGATGTCGTGGTCCGGGCAGCGTGGCGTACCGACGCGGGCGTACAGCAGGCGCAGGTAGTCGTAGATTTCGGTGATGGTGCCGACCGTCGAGCGCGGGTTGTGCGAAGTCGACTTCTGCTCGATGGAAATGGCCGGCGACAGGCCTTCGATGGTGTCGACGTCGGGCTTTTCCATCATCGACAGGAACTGCCGGGCATAGGCCGACAACGACTCGACGTAGCGGCGCTGGCCTTCGGCGTAGAGGGTGTCGAACGCCAGGGACGACTTGCCGGATCCGGACAGGCCGGTGATCACGATCAGTTTGTCCCGCGGCAGGGTCAGGTCGATGTTCTTCAGGTTGTGGGTACGTGCCCCACGAATCAGGATCTTGTCCACTGCGGCCTCGCTCGGCGGGCATAAACAAGGAAGTATACGGCGCCCTGCCAGTACGCGGCAAAGCGTCGCGTAGATGCCGTCAAGCTGTCGGACTGATAGAATCGCCGCCGGTTCACACGAGGTTAATCCATGCACGACACCCACAACGAGCGCATGAGCAGCGGCGAAACCCGCGCTGCTGGCGGCCTGGCCCTGGTCTTTGCCTTTCGTATGCTGGGCATGTTCATGGTCTTGCCGGTGCTGGCCACCTACGGCATGGACCTGGCCGGGGCCAGCCCTGCATTGATCGGCCTGGCGATTGGCGCCTATGGCCTGACCCAAGCAGTATTGCAGATTCCATTCGGGATGATTTCCGACCGCATCGGTCGCCGCCCGGTGATTTACCTGGGGCTGGTGATCTTTGCCCTGGGCAGCGTCCTGGCCGCCCAGGCCGACTCCATCTGGGGCGTGATTGCCGGGCGCATCCTGCAAGGTGCCGGGGCGATTTCCGCCGCGGTCATGGCCTTGCTCTCGGACCTGACCCGCGAACAGCATCGCACCAAGGCCATGGCCATGATCGGCATGAGCATTGGCCTGTCGTTTGCCGTGGCCATGGTGATCGGGCCAGTGCTCACAAGCCACTTCGGCTTGTCGGGATTGTTCCTGGCCACTGCAGGACTTGCCCTCGTCGGTATCCTGCTGATCGCCTTCGTGGTGCCCAACACCCACAGCACGCTGCAGCACCGCGAGTCGGGCGTGGCGCGCCAGGCACTCGGCCCGACCCTGCGCCATCCGGACCTTCTGCGCCTGGACGCAAGCATCTTCATCCTTCACGCCATCCTCATGGCCAGCTTCGTCGCACTGCCCCTGGCGTTCGTCGAGCGCGGCGGCCTGCCCAAGGAGCAGCACTGGTGGGTATACCTGACCGCGCTGTTCATCTCATTTTTTGCAATGGTCCCGTTCATCATCTACGGCGAAAAAAAGCGCAAGATGAAACGTGTGTTGGCTGGCGCGGTCGGTGTCTTGCTGCTGACGGAGATATACTTCTGGGAGTGGGCTGACGGTTTGCGCGGACTGGTGATTGGCACCGTGGTATTCTTTACCGCATTCAACCTGCTGGAGGCGTCTTTGCCTTCACTGGTGAGCAAAGTGTCGCCTGCCGGTGGCAAGGGGACGGCGATGGGGGTTTACTCCACCAGCCAATTCCTCGGTGCGGCGCTGGGCGGCATCCTCGGTGGCTGGTTGTTCCAGCACGGTGGGCTGAACACGGTGTTCCTCGGTTGCGCGGTGCTGTGTGCCATCTGGCTGGTCGTCGCCTTGAGCATGAACGAGCCGCCCTATGTGACCAGCCTGCGCATGCCGCTGACGCCGGAAGCAGTCCGCGAAGCCGGCCTGACCGAGCGCCTGATGGCCGTGCCGGGTGTGACCGACGCTGTGGTGGTGGCAGAAGAGGCCGCCATCTATATCAAACTGGATACGAAAATTTTGGACCGTGCGACCCTCGAGCGACTGGTAAACCCAGCCTCTTCGGCGTGCGAAGCCTAGGAGAACGTTATGGCCCGTGGGGTTAACAAAGTCATTCTGGTCGGCACTTGTGGCCAGGATCCCGAAGTCCGCTACCTGCCCAACGGTAACGCCGTGACCAACCTGAGCCTGGCCACCAGCGAGCAGTGGACCGACAAGCAGTCGGGCCAGAAGGTCGAGCGTACCGAGTGGCACCGTGTGTCGCTGTTCGGCAAGGTTGCCGAAATTGCCGGCGAATACCTGCGCAAAGGTTCGCAGTGCTACATCGAAGGCAAGCTGCAGACCCGCGAGTGGGAAAAAGACGGCATCAAGCGCTACACCACCGAGATCATCGTCGACATCAACGGCACCATGCAGTTGCTCGGCGGTCGTCCGCAGAACCAGCAGCAGGGCGGCGACCCTTACAACCAGGGTGGCGGCAACTACGGTGGCGGCCAACAGCAACAGTACAACCAGGCCCCGCGCCAGCAGGCGCCACGCCCGCAGCAACAACAGCGCCCAGCGCCACAGCAGCCAGCACCACAGCCGGCGGCTGACTTCGACAGCTTTGATGACGATATTCCGTTCTGAGTTGAACGGTTAGGCATCGCGCCACATACACAACCCGGGGCAATTGCTCCGGGTTTTTTTATG
Organism: Pantoea sp. Tr-811; assembly: GCF_011752535.1. Lineage (NCBI taxonomy): Bacteria > Pseudomonadati > Pseudomonadota > Gammaproteobacteria > Enterobacterales > Erwiniaceae > Pantoea > Pantoea sp. Tr-811. Next base: position 209,344 of record NZ_VWXJ01000009.1, on the reverse strand, counting down.
CCTGGCGTACAAACCTCAATATAAAGTGATGCACCGGGGGGACGTTCGCTTCCCTAGGTACATGGGGAATAAATCAACGAACCGTCTGCTTTTTCTGTAGGGCATTTCTGAAGCTTTCCGGGCATCACCTATGTCGTGTCGATATTGCTTAGCATCTTCGTTTTCTAAGGAGGAAGTTATGCAGTCAGATACTAAAGAAATGGTTCGGCCAGAGATAAAGTTGAAGGCTTCGGCGGGGGATTATCACGTCGCTGGATTTAGCGAAAAATATGCGACCTATCTCACAGGTTGCTATGCAGGTGCCGGGTGGTCCGGTGGATCGGTGATGGCGATAGGCTTTTTGATTGCCCTGGTGGGCTTCGGTGCGTTGATCTTCGGCCCTGAAACAATCACCTACAACAGAATGACAGGGCCGACATTGTTGCAGTATGTGCAGATGTACCCTGGGCCGATATTTAGTGTAGGTGGAGCTCTTTTCGCGGTAGGTACTCACCTTTATGCAAGAAGGGCTATCAGTCGGGAAATGTTTTTATTGTCTTGCTATAGGCTCATAGCTCAGGACGGTAGAGATGTCACTGGCGAAGTTAAGCTGGGCTATCTGGGTGGCGATAATTTCAATATAGCCATCCTATGATTCACTGTCAGCTTGCGAGAATGAGTCGAACAGTGCCGGGTTAGTATCCTGACCACCGGCGAGCAGTGAAGTCCGCAAAAAGCGAAGCCATCGATTTGGCTTCGCTTTTTTTTGCCCAATCAGGCCGGATGAATCATCACGTTAATACGACGACGCTCAATGACACTCTGGGCGCCGGGGGCGCCGGTGAGCTTGTCGAAAGTGACGGTGGTATCGGCATTGACCGCCGGGTTAGGCACCACCCGTATCACCTGATAGTCCTGGCCTGCTGGCGCTTGCGGCTGGAGTTCGACGGTAGCGGCGTCTGGGGTGCTGGCGACCCAGGTTTCCCCAGGGGCCACTGCCAGCCTCGCCGAGTAGGTATCCCCGGCCACGCTATGGAAGGTGCAACCATCGACTACCTGCGCTTGCGCGGGGCAGTGGGCGGCCTTGGCGCCGGGGCGCAGCGGGTTTTCGATGGCGTAGGTGATGCCTTGCGTATCGGCGAACGCCAGCGATCCAAAGATGCTGGCCAGGAGGGCGATGGAGAGTATTCCACGCATTGCAGTGCTTCCTTGTGTGCAAAATCAATATGTATACAAACTGTATAATCTGCCGAAGTCCGACGTCAATGTATGCTTTCGGCTCCCGTGGCGGCCATGCTGCCGATTCGGTCGATGGGCACGTGAGGCCGCTCGGTGCAGCGCTGTGGTCAGCTCGGGCGCCGGGGGGAAGCCCACGCTTCCAAGCTGCAATCGAAAATTTTCAATAGATGCTTGACCAGGGAGAACGTCCGTTCTACTCTGGCTACATGGATAAGCCAATGACCGATACACGCGAAAAAATCCTGGCGACGGCCGAGCAGCTCATTTACGAAAACGGGATTCATGCCACGGGCATGGACCTGCTGGTAAAGACCTCGGGCGTAGCACGTAAAAGTATTTACCGTTATTTCGCCAACAAGGACGATGTTGCGGCGGCGGCACTCAACGCCCGCGATGTACGCTGGATGCAATGGTTCAGAAGCGAATGTGACAAAGCGGAATCTGCGCCAGCACGCATCATCGGTATGTTTGACGTGCTCAATAGTTGGTTCGTATCGGATGGTTTTCGCGGATGTGCCTTTATCAATACCGCTGGAGAAGTTGGCGATGCAGAAGACCCTATTCGCCAGATCGCCAAGCTGCATAAGCAAAAGCTGCTGGACTACACGTTTGAGCTGACCAGCCAATTGGCTGTCGACGACCCGATGGGCTTGGCGAGGCAACTCTTTGTACTGATAGAGGGCACGATTACCGTGGCCCGTGTCATGGGGGACCCTTCCTCTCTTGAGAGTGCAAAAGAAGTAGCGAAGTTATTACTCAAGGAAGCAAAGCGCACAAGCGTTTGATAAGTCGGTTACACGCACACAGTTGAAGCATCCAAAAGATTGGAGGCACTACCATGTCCAATGAACACGTTCGGTCGCCACCTTTTAATTGTGAGTTGTTGATGGGGAAGGTCAAGCTTACCATGTGAATATGAATGGTTTGCCGTCCGGATAAAGACCCACGTTTAAACGTTGTCCTCGTTTTGGTTTTTGATGACCCATCAGTATCAACAGTTTGCTGCTGTTACTGACGGTGGCTATCGGCCGCACGCTTTCAGTCAACGCTACACGCTCTTCAATGTTGCTCCCAAGGCCAAGCCGCATTGGCCTTATTTAATGAATGCTAACGTCTTTAATGTATCCACTGCCCTGGAGGCACTCCCATGTCCAATGAACAAGCTCGTCCGCCACTTCCTCCTTTCACTCGTGAATCAGCGATTGAGAAGGTCCGCCTTGCCGAAGATGGCTGGAATACCCGCGAGCCCGCAAAAATTGCGCTGGCCTATACGTTGAACACCCAGTGGCGTAACCGCGCCGAGTTTGCAAGCAATCGCGAAGAAGCCCAGGCCTTCCTCACTCGCAAGTGGAAGAAAGAGCTGGACTACCGCCTGATCAAGGAACTCTGGGCCTTCACCGACAACCGCATTGCCGTGCGTTACGCCTACGAGTGGCACGACGACTCGGGCAACTGGTTCCGCTCCTACGGTAATGAAAACTGGGAGTTTGAGGCCGATGGTTTGATGCACCGCCGCTTCGCCTGCATCAACGACATGCCTATCAAGGAAAGCGAGCGCAAGTTCCACTGGCCACTGGGGCGCCGCCCGGATGACCACCCAGGGCTGACTGAACTGGGCCTGTAAGCCTTGGCAAGCCTGATCCTTCTCAGCTGAAGGATCAGGTTTTTTGCTTCTCCCACGGTGTCGGCATGGCAATCACGCCGACATCAACCGCAAGTGCCGTCTCCCTTCCCCGGGCGTCAAGCCGCGCCATCAGCCCTTGTGGCCACCTCACCATCAAGGCCGCTGGACACCTCTTTAGCCAGCTCGATGAAAACCCCCACCGCCGCACTCAGATAAGCTTCTTTTCGCCGTAAAAGAACGGCCGTTCGCTGCAGGCGTTCTGGCTCCAGGGTGATGGCCACCAGGTCGTCATGGGCCAACGCAATTCTGGCAGGCAACAACGTCGAAAGATTCGTCCGTCTAACAATTTCAATCACGGCCCCAAGGGCATTGGCCTCCATCTGCACACGGGGGCGAATTTCGTGTTTGCGGCAGTAACGGTCGATTTGCTCGCGCGTTGCAAACTCTGTACTGAGCAACACCAACGACTCTGCACTCAGGCCCTGCGACGTAATGGCCCGTTCCTCGGCCAAGGGGTGCTTGCGGTTTACCACCAGCGCGAGGGTTTCATTCAGCAAGGGGACGGTCTCGATGTCCGCTGTGTGTATTTCATCGAACGCGATCCCCAAGTCCAGCTCGCCTGCCAGTAGCAGCTCCTCGATGCGCTCTTGGGAAATCTCTTTGAGGTTGAGGGTGATTTTAGGGTAGCGGGAGTGAAAGGCCTCGATCAGCGGCCCCACCAGATAAGTCGTGAATGTTGGTGTTACCGCCACCCGCAATGAACCGCGGCTGAGGTCGCTCACGTCATGAATGGCGTTTTTGGCTTCGCGCAGTTCCTGGTAAGCACGGCGTGCATAAAGCAAATAAACATCGCCTGCGTCCGTCAATCGCGTTGTGCGCCCTGAGCGGTCGAACAACTGGGCTCCAAGACTTTCTTCCAGCTGCCTCACCTGCTGCGACAAGGCCGGTTGAGAGACATGCAGCGCCGCTGCAGCCTTCGTGAAACTGAGATGTTCCGCAACCGCAAGGAAATACTGGATGTGCCGAGCGAGCATGCCTTAACCCATAAGATTATCTGATCCACTGCATAATAAATGAGACTTTTACCTTATGCCATGCGTTGCTTAATCTCTGTTTCACACCCAGCGACATTGAGACAGCAACCATGAAAGCGATCATCGACGGTTTTCTGAAGTTCCAGCAAAACGCCTTCCCAGAGCGGGTCAAACTGTTCAAGGACCTGGCTAACCAGCAAAGTCCAAAGGCGCTGTTCATCTCGTGTTCCGACAGCCGGCTGGTGCCTGAACTGGTTACCCAGCGCGAGCCAGGCGACCTGTTCGTTATCCGCAACGCCGGCAACATCGTCCCTTCGTACGGCCCGGAGCCAGGCGGCGTTTCGGCCTCGGTCGAGTATGCAGTGGCCGGGCTCAACGTCGCAGACATCGTGATCTGCGGCCACTCCGACTGCGGCGCGATGACCGCCATTGCAACCTGCAAGTGCCTGGACCACATGCCTGCCGTGGCCGGCTGGCTGCGCTACGCCGACTCGGCCAAGGTGGTTAACGAGGCCCGTCAGCACCCAGACAAACCGAGCAAAGTCGCTTCCATGGTGCGCGAGAACGTCATCGCGCAGTTGGCCAACATCCAGACCCACCCATCCGTTCGCCTGGCGCTCGAAGAGGGCCGCGTCACCTTGCATGGCTGGATCTACGACATCGAGACCGGGCGTATCGATGCCTTCGATGGCAGCACCGGGGCGTTCGTGTCGCTCGCAGAAAACCCAGAAGTCCACGCCGTTTCCCAACAAGCCAGGCACGTTGCCTGAAACCTGTCCCTACGCCTTTACCTACCCAGGAGATTCACCATGATCCAGACTCAAGCAACCCGCACCGCTCGCCAGGAACTGACCGAAATCATCATTCTGGCCAAGGCCCGCAAGGACCTTTCCTTCGCCGAGATCGTCGATGGCACCGGCCTGTCCGAAGCCTTCGTCACGGCAGCCCTGCTTGGCCAACATCCGCTGCCTGAAAGCGCCGCCAAGGTTGTAGGCGAAAAACTCGACCTCGATGCTGATCAAGTTGCGCTGCTGCAATCGATGCCCATTCGCGGCAGCTTTTTCGAAGGCATCCCAAGCGACCCGACCATCTACCGGTTCTACGAAATGATGTCGGTCTACGGCACCACCCTCAAGGCCCTGGTTCACGAGAAGTTCGGCGACGGCATCATCAGCGCCATCAACTTCAAGTTGGACATCAAGAAAGTCGAAGATCCCGACGGTGGCCACCGCGCAGTAATCACCCTGGACGGCAAGTACCTGCCGACCAAACCTTTCTGATGTAACCCCGCCCGGCGTCAGACGGCGCCGGGCTACTCCCCAAGCCTTTATTTCGAATGAGCGCCATTTACGTGCGCTGGCCTTCTCAAGCCTTCAATACAGGTGATTGCGATGAAGCTGTTACTCGTTTTGTTCCTCGGCTGCCTGGGTTCTGTCGCCATGGCCGATGACCAGGTTACCCAAACTGCACAGGTTTCCGTGGAACCCTATCGCTACGCTCAGCGCCTCGATATCGCCCATGTTGTGGCGGTAACTCCGGTACCAAATGTTTGCGATGTGGTGCCAATGCAGCTGACTTACGACGACTCCAAAGGCGACCGCCACATCATGGAGTACCGCGTCATAGGCAACGGCTGTTCCAACAACTAACTGTGCACCCATTGATTACCGGCCTATCGCCAAGGAACTTGAATCATGAAATTGTCACGCACACTCACCGCCGGCCTTCTGGCCATTGCCGTCAACAGTGCATTCGCAGCGGGTGGCCCTGGTGTCGAAACCACCACCCAAGCATTCCTTCAAGCCCTGGAAGCAGGCGGCGGCAAGCCGCTGGAAACCCTCTCGCCGAAAGATGCCCGCGCCGTGCTGAGCGTTGCCCAGGCCGGTGTGAAGGTAGATGTCGCGGGTATTGAGGTACAACGCCGCAGCATCGAGGTAGAGGGCAAGCCCTTGGATATCCGGGTGATCCGTCCAGAGGGCGCCAAAGGCGACTTGCCTGTGTTCATGTTCTTCCATGGCGGGGGTTGGGTACTGGGTGACTACCCCACCCATGAACGCCTGATCCACGACTTGGTAGTTGGCTCCGGCGCCGCAGCGGTGTACGTCGACTATACGCCGTCGCCGGAAGCGAAGTTCCCCACGGCGATAAACCAGGCGTATGGCGCCACTCGTTGGGTTGCCGAACACGGGAAGCAGATTGGTGTTGATGGCAGCCGCCTTGCGGTGGTGGGCAACAGTGTGGGTGGGAACATGGCCGCCGTGGTTGCGATCAAGGCCAAAGAGGCCGGCACCCCTAAGCTGCGCTTCCAGGCACTGTTGTGGCCGGTGACCGATGCCGACTTCAGCAACGGCTCCTACAACCGCTTCGCCGATGGCCACTTCCTGACCCGCAACATGATGAAATGGTTCTGGGACAACTACACCACCGACCCGAAGCTGCGCAGCGACATCCACGCCTCACCACTGCGCGCCAGCCTGGAGCAGTTGAAAGGCCTGCCGCCAGCCTTGGTGCAAACCGCCGAAATGGACGTACTGCGCGATGAGGGGGAAGCCTACGCCCGTAAGCTCAATGCGGCAGGCGTGCCGGTTACGGCCGTGCGCTACAACGGCATGATCCACGACTACGGGCTGCTCAATGTGCTCGCCCAGGTGCCGAGCGTGCGCGACGCCATGGACCAGGCGGCTCAGGCGATCAAGCAGCACCTGAAGTAACCATCTACCTCGCGTAAAGGTGATTGGGGCCGCATTGCGGCCCTTCACGGGCAAGCCCGTTCTCAGGCATCGCTGTCCAGCGCCGCTTGGGCAAACTGCGCATCCAGCTCCGGCGTCGCACCACTGATACCGATACCGCCGATATGCACGCCGTTCTTGTCCTTTATCGGCAACCCTCCCTCCAGCAAGGTGAACCCTGGCAACGACCCATACGGATTGGCCGGGTGCGCCGCACTGCGCTCGCCAAGTGCGCGTGACGACAATGGGAAGCGGGCCGAGGTTTCGGCCTTGAGCTGCGCCACCTGAATGCTGCCGCTGCTGGTGCCGTCCATGCGGTGGAAATGTTTCAGGTTGCCGTGGTTGTCCATGATGCTGATGACGATCGCATAACCTTGGGCGATGGCGGCCCGTTCGGCGGCGGCGGTCATTTTTTGCGCTTGCTCGGACGTGAGGGCGGTGGGTTCGGCCTGGGCTCCCGTGGCCGTTGCGGCGCCGGGTAGCAGTGCACCAGGGCCTGCGATCAGAAGGCCAAGGAGGAGGGCGTTGATCTTCATTGTGACTGATCCCTGTGTCAGAAAACGCAGCAGGCTAACTGGCTTTTGCCGGTATTTATGTAGTCCTTTTCCGAAAATGATGAAGGGGAGGGTGGATAGCATTAGGCGCGCTGCCGTTGATTGTAGGAGCGGGCTTGCCCCGCGAACACCGGCGCAGCCGGTGCCATGCACCGCCATCCACCGCGTCGCCTGCTTCGCGGGGCAAGTCCGCTCCTACAGGGTTCTCTGTTAAATCAGATTTGTTCTGTCGCTACACCAAGACCTACCCATCCCCTTGACCCCTGTCATCGCACCTCTGCGATTCTTGGCTAGTCTTATTGATTGGCAGCCCCGAAAAGCCGCCACCGTGATGACCAAGAGGCGCCGGCCATGATCCGTGCGCCCGAACCTGATCAGGAGTGCACGATGGATCTCAACCGTCGGCAGTTCTTCAAGGTCGCTGCTATCGGCCTTGGAGGCTCGAGCCTGGCGGCGTTGGGCATGGCCCCGACACCTGCCTTCGCCGAGCAGGTGCGCCACTTCAAGCTGGCGCACACCAAAGAGACGCGCAACACCTGCCCCTACTGCTCGGTCGGCTGCGGCCTGATCCTGTACAGCCAGGGTGACGCGGGCAAGAACGTCAAACAGAACATCATCCACATCGAAGGCGACGCCGATCACCCGGTCAACCGTGGCACCCTGTGCCCCAAAGGCGCCGGCCTGCTCGACTTTATCCACAGCCCCAGCCGCCTCAAGTACCCCCAGCTGCGCAAGCCGGGCAGCAACGAGTGGGTGCAGGTCAGCTGGGACCAGGCCCTCGACCGCGTCGCCGACCTGATGAAAAAGGACCGCGATGCCAACTTCATCGAGAAGAACGCCCAGGGGCAAACCGTCAACCGCTGGCTCACCACCGGTTTTCTCGCAGCTTCCGCCGCCTCCAGCGAGGCCGGCTACCTGACCCACAAGGTCGTTCGCGCAACGGGCATGCTGGGGTTCGATAACCAGGCACGTGTCTGACATGGCCCGACGGTGGCAAGTCTTGCCCCGACGTACGGCCGTGGCGCCATGACCAACCACTGGTCCGATATCGCCAACGCGAATCTGGTTCTGGTGATGGGCGGCAACGCAGCAGAAGCACACCCGTGCGGCTTCAAGTGGGTGACCGAGGCCAAAGCGCACAACAGGGCGCGGCTGATTGTGGTCGACCCGCGGTTTACCCGTACCGCGTCGGTGGCCGACTACTACGCACCGATCCGTACCGGCACCGACATCGCCTTCATGGGCGGACTCATCAACTACCTGCTGAGCAACGACAAGATCCAGCACGAATACGTGCGCAACTACACCGACGTGTCGTTCATCGTCAAAGAAAGCTATGGCTTCGAGGACGGGCTGTTCAGCGGCTACGACGAGGCCAAGCGGGTGTATGCGGACAAATCAGGCTGGGGCTACGAGCTGGGCGAAGACGGCTTTGCCAAGGTCGACCCGACCCTGCAGCACCCGCGCTGCGTGTACCAGCTGATGAAGCAGCACTACAGCCGCTACACCCCCGAGCTGGCCAGCATGACCTGCGGCATGCCCCAGGACGCCATGATGAAAGTCTGGGAAGAGATCGCCACCTGCTCGGTCCCGGGCAAGACCATGACGATTCTCTACGCCCTCGGCTGGACCCAGCATTCCATTGGCGCGCAGATCATCCGCAGCGCGGCCATGGTCCAGTTGCTGCTGGGCAACGTTGGCATGCCCGGTGGTGGGGTCAACGCCCTGCGCGGGCACTCCAACATCCAGGGCCTGACCGACCTTGGCTTGCTGTCCAACTCCCTGCCGGGCTACCTGACCCTGGCCGGCGACGCCGAGCAGGACTACGCCACCTACATCGACAAGCGCGCCTCCAAGCCCTTGCGCCCGGGGCAGCTGTCGTATTGGCAGAACTACGGCAAGTTCCACGTCAGCCTGATGAAAGCCTGGTACGGCGCCAATGCCACTGCCGAGAACAACTGGGGCTACGACTGGCTGCCCAAGCTCGACGTGCCGGCCTACGACGTGCTGCGCATGTTCGAGATGATGGGCCAGGGCAAGGTCAATGGTTACATGTGCCAAGGCTTCAACCCAATCGCCGCGCTGCCGGACAAAAACCGCGTCACCGCCGCCCTGGGCAAGCTCAAGTGGCTGGTTATCATGGACCCACTGGCCACCGAAACCTCGGAATTCTGGCGCAACGCCGGGCCGTTCAATGATGTCGACACGGCCAATATCCAGACCGAGGTGATCCGCCTGCCCACCACCTGCTTTGCCGAGGAAGACGGCTCGCTGGTCAACAGCAGCCGCTGGCTGCAGTGGCACTGGAAGGGCGCCGACGGCCCGGGTGAAACCCGCACCGACGTGCAGATCATGAGCGAGCTGTTCATCCGCTTGCGCGAGCGCTACAGCAAGGAGGGCGGCGCCTACCCCGACGCGATGATGAACATCAGCTGGCCCTACAAAATCCCCGAGGAGCCATCCCCCGAGGAGTTGGCCAAGGAAATGAACGGCTGGGCAGTCACCGACCTTACCGACGCCAGCGGCACCACGCTCAAGGCCGGCCAGCAGTTGGCAGGCTTTGCCCAGATGAAGGACGACGGCAGCACCGCGTCGGGTTGCTGGATTTTTGCCGGCTGCTGGACCGAGCAGGGCAACCAGATGGCCCGCCGCGACAACAGCGACCCGTATGGCATGCACCAGGTGCAGAACTGGGCCTGGGCCTGGCCGGCCAACCGGCGCATCCTCTACAACCGCGCCTCCAGCGATCCGCAGGGCAAGCCGTGGGACCCGGAGAAAAAACGCCTGGTATGGTGGAACGGCAAGGCCTGGACCGGCACCGACGTGCCCGACTTCAAGGTCGACTCGCCACCGGAAGCGGGGATGAACCCGTTCATCATGAACCCTGAGGGCGTGGCGCGTTTCTTCGCCATCGACAAGATGGCCGAAGGCCCGTTCCCCGAGCACTACGAGCCGTTTGAAACGCCCATCGGCATCAACCCGCTGCACCCGCAGAACAAGAAGGTGGTGAGCAACCCGGCCGGGCGGATCTTCGACTCGGTGTGGAACACCCTTGGCACCCACGACGAGTTCCCCTACGCCGCGACCACCTACCGGCTGACCGAGCACTTCCACTTCTGGAGCAAGCACTGCCGCCTCAACGCCATCGCCCAACCCGAGCAGTTCGTTGAAATCGGCGAGGTGCTGGCCAATGAGAAAGGCATCAAGGCGGGCGACCGGGTGCGGGTGTCGAGCAAGCGGGGGCACATCGATGCGGTGGCGGTGGTGACCAAGCGCATCCGCCCGCTACAGGTCAACAACCAGACCGTGCACCAGATCGGCATTCCGCTGCACTGGGGCTTCACCGGCGCCACACGCCATGGCTACCTGACCAACACCCTGGTGCCGTTCCTCGGTGACGGCAACACCCAGACGCCAGAGTCCAAGTCGTTCCTCGTCAACGTGGAGAAACTCTGATGGCCAGCCAAGACATCATCGCCCGCTCGGCCACCACCACCGTGCCGCCCTCGGTACGCCAGCTGGAAGAGGTGGCCAAGCTGATCGACACCACCAAGTGCATCGGTTGCAAGGCCTGCCAGGTGGCGTGCTCGGAGTGGAACGAACTGCGTGACGAGGTGGGCCACAACCACGGCACCTACGACAACCCCCACGACCTCAGCGCCGAAACCTGGACCCTGATGCGCTTCACCGAGCACGAGCGTGACGACGGCAACCTGGAGTGGCTGATCCGCAAGGACGGCTGCATGCACTGCGCCGACCCGGGCTGCCTGAAGGCCTGCCCGAGCCCGGGGGCAATCATCAAGCACGCCAACGGTATCGTCGACTTCAACCAGGACCACTGCATCGGCTGTGGCTACTGCATCACCGGTTGCCCGTTCAACATCCCGCGCATTTCGCAGAAGGACCACAAGGCCTACAAGTGCACCCTGTGTTCCGACCGCGTGACCGTGGGCCTGGAGCCGGCCTGTGTGAAAACCTGCCCGACCGGGGCGATCGTCTTCGGCAGCAAGGAGGAGATGAAGGTGCATGCCGCCGAGCGCATCGTCGATCTCAAGTCGCGCGGTTTCGACAACGCCGGGCTGTACGACCCGGACGGCGTCGGCGGCACCCACGTGATGTATGTGCTGCACCACGCCGACACGCCGAGGCTGTACGCCGGCTTGCCGGACGCCCCCGTGATCAGCCCCCTGGTGGGCCTGTGGAAGGGCTTCACCAAGCCGCTGGCGCTGCTGGCCATGGGCGCGGCGGTGCTGGCCGGGTTCTTCCATTACGTGCGGGTAGGGCCACAGCGGGTAGAGGAGGACGAGCACCCCGCGCCGCCGGACCACAGCGTGCAGCCGGTCGACCCTTCGGTGCATGTCTATGACCCGACCAAACCCGGTGGGCAAGGGGAGCAACGGCCATGAACGACAACAAACCCATCCTGCGCTATAACGCCAACGAGCGGACCAACCACTGGATCGTCGCGATCCTGTTCATGACGGCGGGCCTGTCTGGGCTGGCGCTGTTCCACCCGGCGCTGTTCTGGCTCAGTAACCTGTTTGGCGGCGGCCCCTGGACGCGCATCCTGCACCCGTTCCTGGGCGTGGCGATGTTCGTGTTCTTCCTCGGCCTGGTGGTGCGCTTCTGGCGCGCCAACTTCATCACCGCCAACGACCGCCTGTGGTTGCGCCGGGTCGACCGGGTGATGCTGAACAAGGAAGACGGCGTGCCGCCCATCGGCAAGTACAACGCCGGGCAGAAGCTGCTGTTCTGGACCCTGCTGGCCTGCATGCTGGTGCTGCTGCTCAGCGGCGTGGTGATCTGGCGCGCGTACTTCAGCCACCTGTTCGGCATCGAGGCCATACGCCTGTCGGCCCTGGCCCATGCCCTGGCGGCGTTCGTGCTGATCCTCAGCATCATCGTGCACATCTACGCCGGTATCTGGATCAAGGGTTCGATCGGCGCGATGCTGCATGGCTGGGTCAGCCGCGCCTGGGCGCGCAAGCACCATGAACTGTGGTACCGCGAAGTGACCGGCGACAAAGCCCCGGTCAATCACGGCAAAAAAGAAGGATGAACGCTTGAGCACGATACTCGAACCCGGGCAGATCGAGGCCTCGGCGGTGATGCCGCCGTTTCTTCATCTGCCGCCCGCCAACCTGTTCACCGTGCGCGCCGCGCGCCTGGAGCAATTGGCCGAAGGGCATCCCTTTGGCGATTACCTGCGGTTGATCGCCCGGCTGTGCCGTGCGCAGCAGCAGCTTGTGGATAACCCACCCGCTGGCTTGCCGGTGGCAGAGGAGCGCCAGCGCCTGTGCATAAGTCACGGCTTGCCACCGCTGGCAGCCGACAGCCTGGTGCGGGAAGGGCCGTGGCTGGTGTGGTTGCAGGCGCTGCTCGGGCACTTCGCTGACGAACCCGACGGACCGCTGAGGGAGACCGTGACGCTGCTGTGTGACAGTGACGACAGCCAGCGCAAGGGCTGGGCCATCGCCTTGCTTGGCGGCCAGTACGATGCAGTACCAGCGGCATTGGTGCCGTTGCTGGGCGCAGCGTTGCAGGCGGCCTGGGCGAGCTGGCTGCTGGCGCTGCCGACGCCGGAGCTCAAGCCTGCCGGCAGCCTGGCCCAGTGCCCGGCCTGCGGCTCACCGGCCATGGCCGGGGTGGTGCGCAACCGGGGCAAGCACAATGGCCTGCGCTACCTGGCCTGTTCGTTGTGCGCCTGTGAGTGGCATGTGGTGCGGGTCAAGTGCGTGTACTGCGAGTCGAGCAAGGATTTGCGCTACAGCAGCCTGGAGGATGACCGCCATGTGCCGGGCAAGGCGCCGCTGCGCGCCGAGTGTTGCCCGGGGTGCCAGAGCTACCTGAAGCAGCACTATCTGGAAAACGATGCGGCGGCAGAGCCGTTGGCCGATGACCTGGCCAGCCTGGCGCTGGACATTCGCTTGGATGAGGAGGGGTTTCACCGCCTGGCCCCGAACCTGATGCTCGCGCCGGGGGCGTGAGGGTGTGTCTACACTGTAGTACCGAGTCGCCTGCTTCGCGGGGCAAGCCCGCTCCTACAGAGGCGGCGTTGCCTTCAAGGCTGACACTGCACCTGTAGGAGCGGGCTTGCCCCGCGAAGAGGCCAGTACAGACAACGGACCCGTCCAAGGTAGCACCGCATGCCCACCAGCCTCACCCACCACACCCCGCGCCTGCCTTCTATCGACACCCTCTTGCGCCACCCAGCCTGCCAGCCGCTGATCGACCGCCACGGCCGCGATCCCGTTCTAGCCAGCCTCAGGCAACTGCTCGACGACTTGCGCGCCCCGGCCCGCGACGGCGACCTCAGCGCCAGCGAACTGTCGGCGCAAATCCTGCTGGGCCGCGCTGGCGAACGTCTTTCCATCCAGCAACGCAGCCAGGTCCGGCGCGTGTTCAACCTCACCGGCACGGTACTGCACACCAACCTTGGCCGCGCGCTGTTGCCCGAGGAAGCCGTCGAGGCCATGCAGAGCGCCGCGCGCTACCCGCTGAACCTGGAGTTCGACCTGGCCACCGGCAAGCGCGGCGACCGCGATGACCTGGTCGAAGGCCTGCTCCGCGAACTGACCGGCGCCGAAGCCGTCACCGTGGTGAACAACAATGCCGCCGCCGTGTTGCTGGCGCTCAACAGCCTGGGCGCGCGCAAGGAAGGCATCATCAGCCGTGGCGAACTGATCGAGATCGGTGGTGCCTTCCGCATCCCCGACATCATGGCCAGAGCCGGCGTGAAGCTGCGCGAGGTCGGCACCACCAACCGCACCCACGCCCACGACTACGAAGCCGCCATCGGCCCGCGCACCGGCCTGCTGATGCGCGTGCACTGCAGTAACTACAGCATCCAGGGCTTCACCCACCAGGTGCCCACCGCAGAACTTGCGCGCATCGCCTGCCAGCATGAACTGCCGCTGCTCGAAGACCTCGGCAGCGGCAGCCTGCTGGACCTCACCCGCTGGGGCCTGCCCGCCGAGCCTACGGTGCGCCAGGCACTGGCCGAGGGCGCCGATATCGTTACCTTCAGCGGCGACAAGCTGCTGGGTGGGCCGCAGGCCGGGATCATCGTTGGGCGCAAGGCGCTGATCGGCAGAATCAAGAAGAACCCGCTCAAGCGCGCCCTGCGTGTCGACAAGCTCACCCTCGCCGCGCTCGAAGCGGTGCTGGCGCTGTACCGCAACCCCGACCGCCTGGCCGAACGCCTGCCCAGCCTGCGCCTGCTCACCCGCAGCCAGGCCGATATCCAGGCCCAGGCCGAGCGCCTGGCCCCGCAGCTCCAGGCCCGCCTTGGTGAACAATGGCGGGTCAGCGTCGAGCCTGCGCTGGGCATGATCGGCAGCGGCAGCCAGCCGGTGGCGCGCCTGCCAAGTGCAGCCCTGTGCCTGCGCCCGCAGGTGTCGAAGAAGCTGCGTGGGCGCGGCCTGCATGTACTGGAGCGCGCCCTGCGCGCTTTGCCGGTGCCTGTGCTTGGCCGTATCGACAACGATGCGCTGTGGCTCGACCTGCGCCAGCTCGACGATGAGGCGCAATGGCTCGCGCAACTGCCGGCCCTGCAACTGGGGCCGGTGCAATGATCGTCGGCACCGCTGGCCACATCGACCACGGCAAGACCGCGCTGCTGCAAGCCCTCACTGGCCAGGCCGGCGACCAGCGCCAGGAGGAACGCGCCCGCGGCATGACCATCGACCTTGGCTACCGCTACGCAGCCCTTGCCGAAGGCGCCGCGCTGACCGGTTTCATCGATGTGCCAGGTCACGAGCGGTTTATCCACAACATGCTGGCTGGCGCCCACGGTATCGACCTGGTGTTGCTGGTGGTTGCCGCCGATGACGGGGTGATGCCGCAAACCCGCGAGCACCTGGCGATCATCGAACTGCTGGGCATTCCCCAAGCGCTGGTGGCCATCAGCAAATGCGACCGCGTGGAGCCGGCGCGCCTGGCCCAGGTGCAGGCGCAGGTTGGCGAGTTGCTGGCGCCGGGGCCCTTCGCGGGGGCGCGGCAGTTCCCCTTGTCGAGCATCACCGGGCAGGGCGTGGAGGCACTGCGCCGGGCTTTGCTCGAAGCCGAGGTGCGCGTGCGCCAGCGCAGCGTGCGGGGTGGTTTTCGCCTGGCGGTGGACCGCGCCTTCGCCGTGACCGGTGCCGGGGTGGTGGTGACCGGCACGGCGTTGGCCGGGCAGGTCAGCGCCGGCGACACGCTGCTGCTGGGAAAAACCGGCAAGCCAGTGCGGGTGCGCGGCCTGCATGCGCAGAACCAGGCCGCGCTGGTGGCCGAGGCGGGCCAACGGGTGGCG
The DNA here is from genome assembly GCF_011752535.1 of Pantoea sp. Tr-811. Lineage (NCBI taxonomy): Bacteria > Pseudomonadati > Pseudomonadota > Gammaproteobacteria > Enterobacterales > Erwiniaceae > Pantoea > Pantoea sp. Tr-811. The sequence goes on along the minus strand of NZ_VWXJ01000009.1, from coordinate 193,892 downwards.
CTGAATATCGCCGCCGAGCGCCTGGCGCTGGAGCAGGTGCACCGCGGCGACTGGCTGGTGCCCGAATGGCTGTACGCCCCCAGTGTGCGGGTGGATATCGACCTCAGCCTATTGGCCGGTGAGGCCCTTGCGTTCGAACACTTCAGCGCCGTGCACGTGCACCTTGGCACCCAGGATGTGACTGCCCGGGTGGCCTTGCTCGAAGGCGAAACCTTGGCCGCTGGCCAACGCATGTTCGCCCAACTGCTGCTCAATGCACCCTTGCAAGCCGTGCACGGTGACCGGCTGGTGCTGCGCGACCAGCGGGCCCAGCAAACCCTGGGCGGTGGCCGCGTGCTCGACCCCTTCGCGCCGAGCCGGCAACGCCGCAGCGCAGAACGCCTGCGCCAGCTGCAGGTGCTGCGCGACGCCGATGGCCTGGAGCAGGCCCTGCCGGGCTTGCTCGCCAGTGCGCCCGGTGGCCTCGACCCACAGCGCCTTGAGCGCCAGTTCAACCACCTGCGCGAAACCTGGAAGCTGCCGCGGGATGTGCAGGTGGTGGCCACGCGCCAGGGGCCGTTGCTGTTTGCCTCCAGCCAATGGCAGGCGCTGAGGCAGCGGGTGTTGGCGCAGCTCGCACGCTTGCATGAACAAGAGCCCGATCAGCTCGGCCCGGACCGTGACCGCCTGCGCCGCTTCGCCGCCTTGCCGCTGGAGCGCCCAGCCTTTGTCAGCCTGCTCGATGAGCTGCTTGAAGGCGGCCTGATCGCCAGCAGCGGGCCCTGGCTGCATTTGCCGGATCACAAGGTGCAATTGAGCCCCGCCGACAGCGCGCTGTGGGAACGCCTGCAGCCAAAAATGCTGGAAGGGCAATACGACCCGCCCTGGGTGAGGACGCTAGCCGCCGATGAACAGTGTGCAGAGGCCGAGGTACGCTTGCTGCTGCGCAAGCTGGCCCGCTTGGGCCTGGTGCACCAGGTGGTGCGCGACCTGTTCTACCCCGAGGCGACATTGCGGCGTATGGCCGCGTTGTTGCTGGGGCAGGGTGGGGAGGGGGGGATAGTGCAGGTTGCTGCGTTTCGCGATATGTTGGGTATCGGTCGCAAGCGCAGCGTGCAGATTCTTGAGTACTTCGACCGCATCGGCCTGACCCGCAGGGTGGCCGACCAGCGCTACATCCGCGCCGACAGCGCCCTGGCCCAGCAACAGGCCGGACACTGAGTTCAAGGAAGGCAATCGCGCCCGGTGGCGCGGCCGGGCTTCAAACCCGGTTGGGGACGGCAGCCGTTCCCGGGCAGGTTCGACTCCCGCTGCCTTCCGCCATTTTCAACAGTCCCATTCGCAGGCAAGCCCGCTCCCACAGGTACGGCATCGCCCTTGAAGGCGGTGATATTCCTGTGGGAGCGGGCTTGCCCGCGAATAGGCCCTGGAGGTGAAAACCTAAGCCCGCTCCCCGCACAGATCCAGCGCAAACCACTGCTCTGCAGCATCCACATCCAACCCCGCCCCGAGCAGCGCAAACATCTTGCCCAACGCCGCCTCACGGGTCATGCCACCGCCACTCACCAGCCCGGCCCCACGCAGGCGATTACCCGCCGCATAGGTATCGAACACCACCGACCCTTCCGGGCACTGGCTGATGGCAACCAACAGCACGCCGCGCTGGCGCGCCGCACGCAGCACTTCCAGCAAGGCCAGGTCATCCGACGGGCCGGTCCCGCTGCCATAGCACTCCAGCAGCAGCCCTTGCACGCCGCTGTCCAGCAGCCCCGCCAGGTGCGCGGCCTGCAGGCCAGGGTAAACCGGCATCAGCGCCAGGTTGACCGGCTGGCGGGGTTGGCGATAACTCAGCGCGGCAGGCACCTCGCCAGCCCGCTCACCGTCCCGGTGGCGCGGCAGCGCGGCAAAGGCGTCGAACGCCTCGCTGCGCAGCTTCGACGCGCGGCAGCCATGCAGCAGTTGGCCGTGGAAGTACAGCTGCACGCCATCTTCCAGGCCTTGCTCCACGTGGCGCAGGGCACCACACAGGTTGTCCCAGGCATCGCTGCCTGGCGCGCCGGCCGGCAGCATCGAGCCGGTCAGCAGCACGGGCACCGGCAGGCCCAGCAGCAGGAACGACAGCGCTGCGGCGCTGTAGGCCAGGCTGTCGGTGCCATGCAGCACCAGCACGCCGTCATGGCCAGCGTCCACGGCGGCAACGATGGCATCGCGCATCGCCAGCCAGTTGTGCTGCTGCATGTTGGCGCTGTCGAGCAGCGGGTTCATTTCCTGCAGCGTCCATTGCACCTGGGGCGCATCGGTCAGCTGGGCGAGGTGTTCGCGCATCCGCGCATCGAAACCACCGGCAGGGGCAAGGCCTTCGGCGGTTTCAAGCATGCCGATGGTGCCACCGGTATAGAGGACGAGAAGATTCTGGACTGCACGCATGGAAAGCATCCGAAGCGGTGAGCGGAGATAAGTCAGCCGCCCACGAACGGGGCGGCTGGGCAGGGGAGGATATCAGCGCTGCGGCTGAGCTTGGCCCGCAGTTTTGTCAGTGGCTGTTTCCACCTGTGGATTGACCGGCCAGGCGTTGCGGTCCAGGTCCAGGTCGGCGAATTTCGACGAATCGAACACGGGTTGCTTGACGCCTGCCTTGCGCTGCTCGTCGTAGTCGCGCATCACGCGCAGGCCGACTTTGAACAGCAGGGCCAGGGCCACCAGGTTGACGAAGGCCAGGCAGGTCATGGTGATGTCGGCGAAGGCGAACACGGTCGACAGGTCTTGCATCGAGCCCCACACCACCAGTGCCAGCACCAGGCCACGGAAGGCCAGCAGCACACCGCGGTTGCGGCTCAGGAACTGCAGGCTGTTCTCGCCCAGGTAGTAGTTGTAGAGGATGCAGGTGAACACGAACAGCGACAGTGCCACGCTGACGAACAGGCGGCCCCAGTCACCCACCACGGCGGCCAGCGAGTTCTGGGTCAGGACGATGCCGTCACCTTCGAAGCCTGGGGTGTAGAAGCCCGACAGCAGAATCAGCAGCGCGGTGCAGGTGCAGATCACGAAGGTGTCGAGGAACACGCTGAACGCCTGGACCACGCCTTGCGCGCCCGGGTGTTTCACGGCGGCCACGGCAGCCACGTTGGGCGCACTGCCCAGGCCCGCTTCGTTGGCGAACACGCCACGCTTCACGCCCATGACGATGGCGCTGCCGAGCAGGCCGCCGAAGGCTGGGTCGAGGCCGAAGGCGCTCTTGAAGATGGTTTCCAGCATGGCCGGTACGTGGTCGATCTGGGTGCCGATCACGTAGAGGGTAACGCCGATGTAGGCCAGGGTCTTGACGGGTACCAGCAGGTCCGACACCGCGGCGATGCGCTTGATGCCGCCGATGAAGGTGATTGCCAGCAGCACGGCCAGGACGATACCGGTGTGGCGCGGGTCGAAGGCGAAGGCGTTCTGCAGCGAGTGGGTCACGGTGTACGACTGCAGGCCGATGAAGGCAAAGCCGTAGGTGACCAGCAGCAGGATCGAGAACACGATGGCCATGCTTTTCAGCTTCAGGCCGTGCAGGATGTAGTACGCCGGGCCGCCACGGTACAAACCGTCGCCATCGGCGCGCTTGTACACCTGGGCCAGGGTACATTCGAAGAAGCTGCTGGCCATGCCGACCAGGGCGGTCACCCACATCCAGAACACAGCGCCCGGGCCACCCAGGGTCACGGCGATGCCGACACCGGCGATGTTACCGGCGCCAACGCGGCCGGCGAGGCTCAGCATCAGGGCCTGGAAGGAGCTCAACTGGCCTGCCTGGCCACGCAGCGATTCCTTGAATACGGCGAACATGTGGCCGAAGTGGCGGAACTGAACGAACCGCGAGCGGATGGTGAAGTAACCGCCGAGACCGACGATCAGCACGATGAGAAGTTTCCCGGACAGGAAATCGTTGAGTGCTTCGAGCATTGGAAAATGACCTCGATTCTTATTCTTCGCATGGAAAGATCAGCGGACGGCAGGCGCACCGCTATTCGTTGGGGCGCATGGTTGGCCATGACAAGGGTGGTTACAATTTCGCGGGTTGCTCTGACTTGATGCGACTTGATGCTATAATTGCGTCATTCGCGTCACCTGAGTCCCTGCCATGAGCGATCATTTCGCTACCAACCTGAAACTGGCCTGCAGCCATTACCGCTCTATCTCGGAAGTTTGCCGCCAGTTGTCCATCAACCGCGCGCAATTCAACAAGTACCTGAGCGGCCAGAGCCGTCCGACGGCTTTCAACCTCAAGCGCATCGGCGATTTCTTCGGCGTCGAGGATTACGAGCTGAACCTGCCCGCCGAACAGTTCGCCCGGCTGATCGGCGCGCGGGTGTCGGCGCTGGCCGATCAGCCCAGCGATCCGATCAGTGAACTGTTCCGGCCGTTGCACGAGCATGCCGGCAATCTTTCGCGTTATTGCGGCTATTACTTTGAATATTCCAACTGCATGTCGGTGCCTGGCACCATCCTGGTGTCGCTGGTGCATTTGTGGGAGGAGCGTGGGCGCTTCTTGTTCGAACGCCAGGAACGGCAGGAGCGCTCCAGCGCCACCGACCAGCATGCCGAGGTGCGCTGCCGCTACCTGGGTGCGGCGTTTCAGTTGCAGGACCGGGTGTTTCTCATCGACTACGAGTCGTTGACCTTCAACGAGATGAGCCAGACCATCCTCATTCCCAGCTTCAAAAGCCGCATCACCCGCCTGAACGGCCTCAAGGCTGGCGTCTCCAGCGGCGACCGGCGCAACCCGGCGTGTACCCGGGTGGTGTGGGAGTACCTGGGCGAGGAGATCAACCGCATCAATGCCTACCGCCAGGTAAAGCTGTACCGCCCGGACGACCCTCGCATCGACGACGACGTGCGCGAGCGCCTGAGCGTAGGCCCCTTGCGCAACAGCCTGTTCGAAATCGAATGACCAACACGCCCCAAGGCCCGCACATGTTCTGGCACACCCTCCGGTAGGAGCGACCAGAGCTCGCGAATGGGCTGCGCAGCAGCCCCGGCGATTCCTGCCAGTGCCCATCGCGACCTGCGGTCGCTCCTACACGGACCTAAGGCTCGCACACGGCCTGGTAGGAGCGACCAGAGGTCGCGATTGGGCTGCGCAGCAGCCCCGGCGATTCCTGCCAGTGCCCATCGCGACCTGCGGTCGCTCCTACACGGACCCAAGGCTCGCACACGGTCTGGTAGGAGCGACCAGAGGTCGCGATTGGGCTGCGCAGCAGCCCCGGCGATATTCCTCCAGTGCCCATCGCGACCTGCGGTCGCTCCTACACGGACCCAAGGCTCGCACACGGCCTGGTAGGAGCGACCAGAGGTCGCGATTGGGCTGCGTAGCAGCCCCGGCGATATTCCTGCCAGGGCCCATCGCGACCTGCGGTCGCTCCTACACGTACCCAAGGCTCGCACACGGCCTGGTAGGAGCGACCAGAGGTCGCGATTGGGGTGCGTAGCAGCCCCGGCGATTCCTGCCAGTGCCCATCGCGACCTGCGGTCGCTCCTACCGGGGCCGCGTGTGCAGCCTATTGCCAAAGCTGGCTCAGCCACCCCCCTATCGGATGCCCATCGCTGAGCAGCAGCTTCAGCGCCATCAGGCTGCACACCGTGATCAACAGCGGCTTGATCAGCCGCGGCCCAAACAAGAGCGCGCAGCACGCACCCAACTGAGCCCCAACGATGGCGCAAACCGCCATGGCCAGCGCCAGCGGCCAAATGATGGCGCCGGCGAAGACGAAAACCGTCAACGCCCCAAGGTTGCAGGCCGCATTGAGCAATTTGCTGCTACAGATGGCCTGCATCAACTGCCGCCCCAGTAGCAGGGTAAAAGCCACCATGAAAAACGAGCCAGTACCGGGGCCGAACAGGCCGTCGTAGAAGCCAATGAGTGGCGCCACCATCAGGGTGAAACACAAGGTGGAGACTCGCTGCCGGCGCTCGGCTTCACCCAGTTTGGGGCTCAAGGCGAAATACGCTGCAACAGCAATCAGCAGAACAGGTGCCGCAACCTCCAGGATGGCGCGGTCGAGCAGGCTGATCGACAAGGCCCCGGCGACGCCGCCAGCATATGACAATGTCGCCATCGGCCAATCCGTGCGCCATCGGATCATTCCCTTGCGAGCGAAGGCCCACACCGCGGAAACAGTGGCGGACGATGCCTGAAGCTTGTTGGTGGCCATGCTCGCCAAAGGGTCGATTCCGGCAACCAGCAATGCAGGAAGTGTCAGCAGGCCTCCGCCACCAGCTATTGCATCGAAGAATCCGGCCAGCAAGGCGATTGTGGCAAGGATGAGAAGGGTTGATAGCTCGATTTCCATTATTGGCAACCTTTCCTTTATCCGCGAACGACAAGAGGGTCTGAGTGCAATACAAGCGGTTCAGTTTGAGGCGAATAGGCAAAGAGCCGAATCAGAAGTCTTCGGTTATCTTGGATGATGTCGCGCCCGTGAAGTGCCTGGCTGTTATTGATGAGAAGTGCTGAGCTAGAATCCAGTGTGTACGTGCAGGCTTCAACTTGGGTGATTAACCGCCGCAGAGTATGAAGTGCTTTTTTTGCATGAGGTACCGCATGGTTATCCAGAGAATAGCGATAAGTGCTGTAGCGCAAGGTGTATCCGAAATGCCCATCGAACTGCAGGATAGAGCTCGCTGCGGGAGGCGGGCTATCATCCTTGATGAAGCACTCACTCCGACTGAAACGGTAAGAGCGTGATGAAAGCGCCAGTGCTTCTAGGCCATTGAGCTTTGCAATGACAGGTCGCATGGGTGTCAATCGAGTTGGTTCTCCTTGTGGATTCCACCGTGCCGTCAGAATCAGTGCGCTTGGAGCAGGCGAATGGCCTCCCTCGGCCACTACCGAGCAGTTATAAGGTGGCTCCGTATGAGGCCCGAGGCAAACGCCGGCATGGGAACTCAATTCGGCGGGTTGATGCGGGGCCTCATGAACCAGTGGGCGCTCACCGCCACCCTTGAAGTTAGCGACAAGCCGCAACTGTTTGGCATCGTTGTCGATATCGAAGGCGAAAGAACGGTATCCCACAAGACCAAGTAGAACCTGATGTCTCGATGCCAAATAGATTGTTTCTGGGGCATGAGCCAGCTCATCTATCGGTGGAAGAGAGTCTGGGACCGGGTCGGTGCGAAGCGGCAGCATGGAGCTAAATTCGATGGCGCAAACCTTACCGTCAATGAATGCTGATAATTGTGATAGCTGAGCAGTAGTCAGATAATTTTTCAAATCGAAGGCATAGTGAATGGACAAATCTGCAGAGCCTGGGGCGTCAGGTCCGCCGAGGCGTGAGAGATGTCTAGATGCTTTATCGAGTTTATAAGCTTGTACTGTACTGAAGCGAAAGTGAACGACATCTTGTAATGCGGTGCAGTAACTCCCTGTCATCGTATTATCCTTTATGTAGGGATGTGGCGAGATTTGGTTTGGACGAAGGCGCTATTGACGCAGCTTTTTCTCGCGCTGAATGCAGGACCTGGTAGCTCTGACCTGTAGGGAATTTCCCGCGAAATGGAGGCCATCTCAGGGCTCACTGTCCCCCAACCCCCCAGGGTTGGACTTCCCCGCCCGGAAACAGCAGAATGACTCCTTTACTCCAATCAACCTGTTCGGATCTGCTGACTCTATGCGTATGCGCCTGATGCTGTTGGGTGGTGGCAATGCCCTCGGGCAAGCGCTGATTCGTCTCGGGGCCGAGGAGGACATCGCATTCCTGGCACCGCGCCCGCCCGAAGATGGCTGGGCACCGGCCAGCCTCACTCAGCTGCTCGACGATCACCGCCCCGATGCCCTGGTCAACCTGGCTTACTACTTCGACTGGTTCCAGGCAGAGTCGGTCAGCGAACCGCGCCTGGCCCAGCAGGAGCGGGCGGTCGAGCGCCTGGCGGAGTTGTGCCAGCACCATCAGATCACCCTGGTTCAGCCTTCCAGCTACCGGGTATTCGACGGGTCACGGGCCACGGCCTACAGCGAAAAGGACGAGCCCGTACCGCTGGGCCTGCGTGGCCAGGCGCTCTGGCGCATCGAGCAAAGCGTGCGCGCGGCCTGCCCGCAGCACGTGCTGCTGCGCTTCGGCTGGCTGCTGGACGAGAGTATCGACGGGGCCCTGGGCCGCTTCCTCACCCGCGCCGAACAGCCCCAGGAACTGCTGCTGGCCGATGACCGGCGTGGTAACCCGACGCCGGTCGACGACGCTGCACGGGTGATTCTGTCGGTGCTCAAGCAGCTCGATTGCAGCGCGCCACTGTGGGGCACCTACCACTACGCCGGCAACGAGGCCACCACGCCGCTGGCGCTGGGCCAGGCGATCCTCACCGAGGCTGGCCAGTATCGCCAGCTGGCGGTGCAGGCGCCCACCGCGCAGGCCCATGCCGCGCGCCCGGATGCCAGCGAAGAGCCGCAGCACGCTGTGCTGGCCTGCAAGAAAATCCTTCACACCTTCGGCATCAAGCCGCGTGCCTGGCGCGCCGGCTTGCCGCCCCTACTGGACCGATTCTACCGCCATGGCTGACGCCCCCATTCTCATCACCGGCGGCGCCGGCTTCATTGGCTCCCACCTGTGTGATGCTTTGCTGGCCAAAGGTTATGCGGTGCGCGTGCTGGACGACCTGTCCATGGGCAAGCGCAGCAACCTGCAACTGGATCACCCGCACCTGGAGCTGATCGAAGGTGACGTGGCCGATGCGGGCCTGGTATTGCGTGCCATGCAGGGCTGCGGCGGGGTGGTCCACCTGGCGGCCGTGGCCTCGGTGCAGGCATCGGTGGATGACCCGGTGAAAACCCACCAGAGCAACTTCATCGGCACCCTCAACGTCTGCGAAGCCATGCGCGTGCACGGCGTGCGCCGAGTCTTGTTCGCTTCCAGCGCGGCGGTCTATGGCAACAATGGCGAAGGCCAGGCAATCAGCGAAGACACCGCCAAGGCCCCGCTGACCCCCTATGCGGTGGACAAGCTCGCCAGCGAGCAGTACCTGGACTTCTACCGCCGCCAGCATGGCCTGGAGCCTGTGGTGTTCCGCTTCTTCAACATCTTCGGGCCGCGCCAGGACCCATCCTCGCCGTACTCGGGGGTGATCAGCATCTTCTGCGAGCGCGCCACCCAAGGCTTGCCGATCACGGTGTTTGGTGACGGCGAGCAGACCCGCGACTTCCTCTACGTGGGGGACTTGGTGCAGGTATTGATGCAGGCGCTGGAGCAGCCACAGGTGGAAGAGGGCGCGGTCAATGTCGGGCTGAACCGGGCCACCTCGCTGAACCAGATGCTCAAGGCGTTGGAACAGGTGGTGGGCAGCTTGCCTGCGGTCAGCTACGGTGAGGCGCGGTCGGGTGACATTCGCCATTCGCGGGCGGACAACCAGCGGTTGTTGGCGCGCTTTGAGCTGGCGCAGCCGACTTCGATTGTCGAAGGTCTGGCTCGGTTGCTTGGCAAAGCATGAGATAGCCGGGGCTGCGTTGCAGCCCATTCGCGGCGCAAGGCCGCTCCTACAGGGGTAGTGTGGGGCCGGTTACGCGGCCCCGGCTTAGGTATGCCGTACCAGGGTACGCTGGCAATCCTCGGCCCTCAGCACCCGACCATCGCCGGCCCGCACTTCCAACATCTGCACAGCATGCCCGCTGGCCCTGTCCACCAGCGCCGAGCGCGCTTCCCCCGCCTCGAACAGAAACCGCTCCCCCCACTGGCGCAAGCCGACCACGATCGGAAACACCGAGCGCCCTTTCTCGGTCAGCACATATTCCTTGTAGGCACTGCCATCCGATGCCGGCTGCAACGCCAGCAAGCCGCATTCCACCAGCAGCTTGAGCCGCGAGGCGAGGATGTTCTTCGCCAGCCCCAGGTTCTTCTGGAACTCGCTGAACCGGCGCAGGCCATCAAAGGCATCGCGCAGGATCATCAGCGCCCAACGGTCACCCAGCACCTCAAGCGCCCGTGCCACGGGGCATTGGCTGTTCACTTCATCGAGCATCGGTAAATCCTCGCCTGATCATCTGGTTGCAGATTAAAACCAGGTTTGCTAAATATCCAGCATGTAGTTTCAATTTGAAACCAGAAATCAAGGGAGTGAAAGCCATGAGGCGCTGGATAACGCTGCTACTTGCCACCACCTGCGCGCTGGCCGTCGCGACGGTGTACATCGCTCAGCCGCTGCTCGAGTCCATGGCCCGTGACCTGGGCGTGGCGCAGGGCAAGGTTGGCTGGGTAGTCGGTGTCACACAGGCGGGTTACGCCCTGGGGCTTGTCCTGATCGTGCCCCTGGGCGACTTGGTCGAGCGCAAGCGATTGTTGCTGGGCCAGTTGCTGCTCTCGGCGCTGGCGCTGGTCGGGGTCGGCATGGCGCAGCAGTGGGCGCTGTTGTTGGTCGCCCTGACCCTGACCGGGCTGATGGCGGTGATGGTGCAGGTGATGGTGGCCTACGCCGCGACCCTGGCCGCGCCAGCACAACAAGGGCAGGCCGTGGGCACAGTGACCGGTGGTGTGGTACTGGGCATTCTGCTGGCGCGCCTGGCCTCGGGAGTGGTGGCCGACCTGGCCGGTTGGCGCAGCGTCTATCTCGCCTGCGCCGGGGCACTGCTGCTGATGGCCGCCTTGCTCCTGCGCTACTTGCCAGGCACCCAGCCTGCGGCTCATCGCCCAGGCTACCTGCGGCTGATCGGTTCGTTGTTCAGCCTGTACCGCCACGACCGGCTGCTGCGCCAGCGCGGCTTGTTCGGCCTGCTGATCTTCGCGGCGTTCAGTGTGCTGTGGAGCAGCATGGTGTTGCCCTTGAGCACCGCTCCCCTGGCCCTCAGCCATACGCAGATCGGCCTGTTCGGCCTGGCCGGTGTCGCTGGCGCGCTGGCCGCTTCCCGTGCCGGGCGCCTGGCCGACCGCGGCCTGGGGGAGCGCACCACCGGGCTGGCGCTGGCGTTGCTGACCCTGTCATGGCTGCCCACGGCCTTCGTTGGGCAATCGCTACTGGCCTTCGCGCTGGGCGTCGTGCTGCTGGATTTCGCCGTGCAGGCGGTGCATGTCACCAACCAGAGCCTGCTGCTGGCAGGGCGCGCAGCGCTGGCCAGCCGACTGATCGGTGCCTACATGTGCTGTTATTCGCTGGGCAGTGGCGTGGGGGCGGTGTTGGCGAGCGGCGTGTATGGCCGCTGGGGGTGGCCGGCGGTGTGCCTGTTGGGCGCGGCGTTCAGCGCGGCGGCCCTGGGGTGCTGGCTATGGCAGGGCAGGACGCGGGCGGCCGCAGCCGCCCTGCGTTGTTCAGGTCAGAACTTGTAGCCCAGGCCGACCATGTACACCCATGGGTCGACATCCACGTCGACCTTGGTCTTGCTGTAGCCCAAGGCGCTTGGGCCATTGACGCTGGCCTTGGTGTCGATGTCGACGTACCAGACCGAGGCGTTGACCAGCAGGTTGTCGGTGATCATGTAGTCCATGCCCAGTTGGCCGGCGATACCGACCGAATCCTGCAACTTGAGGTTGCTGAAGCCCTGTTGTTTACGGTTGCTGCTGAGGTCTTCATCGAAGAACAGGGTGTAGTTGATGCCCACGCCGGCATACGGCTGGAACTTGGAGTTCGGCTCCATCGGGTAGTACTGCACGGACAGGGTCGGTGGCAGTTGCTTGATGTCGGCCAGCTTGCCGTCCAGGCCGCCGCCCAGGCCCTTGACGCCCACGGTGTGCTTGAACGGGGTCGCTGCCAGCAGCTCAAGGCCCACATGGTCGGTGAGCATGTAGGCGAAGGTCAGGCCCAGCTGGGTGTCGCTGTCCAGGGTCGCCTTGGTGCCCGACACCTTGTTGCCATCGAATTTCAGGTCGCCGCTGTTCTCGTTCGGCGCGGTGGTGATGGCACCGGCCCGCAGAATCATGTCACCGGCCTGGTAGGCGTGGGCAACAGGGGTGATGAGCGCCAGGGCCACGAGTGAGGCGCCGAGCAAAGACTTGTTCATGGAAGCTCCCAAAGGACGTTATTAATCGAGTAGTCCAATGGTAAGGAGCAGCCCGGGCCAGTTACTTGACCCAGCTCAAAGAAGTGTCGTCACGAATTCGAAACAGTTCTCACTTCAGCTCATAAACGAATATTTTCTCGGCTTCCATCTGGTAACCGGCGTCGGCCAATTCGCTGCTGGAGGCTCTAACCTGCATCTTTCCTTCGATCCAGTAGGGCTGGTAGAGGTCTTCCACGCGCACCCCCATTTCGGTAATCACGTGGACGATCTGGTTCGAGGGTGGCGGAGGCACATGAATGCAGGCGCCGTAGTAAGGCACCAGCAGGAAGTCGGTGGTGCGGCCTTCCTCGTTCACTTCCAGCGGCACGATGTAACCGGGGATCTTTACCTGTTGGCCGTCCAGGCTTTTCACCACAGGTGCATCGGGTGCCTGCTGGCGGGCGGGTGGGGCAGATTCGGCAGAAAGCGCGTTGCCGAGCTGCGACATGTCGTGCAACGGCGTGAGCTGCGGCGGGATGACCGGCGCACCCTCGGGGATGAGGGCAGGCCAGTCCAGCTCGCGGGCCTCGTCTGCCCAGCTGGGCAGAGCGATGCACAGCAGTGCTGCCAACAGCAGGTGGGCTGCTCGTGCTGGCCGTTTCGCCAGGCAACGCGGTGCCTGGCACCGGCTTTGCCGGTGTTCGCGGGGCAAGCCCGCTCCTACAGGGTTCCTCAGCCCCTTCAAGTCTGTGGGGGCGGGCTTACCCGCGAAGAAGGCAGTGAGGTTCCAGGTCATTGCACACACTCTCAAAGGTGAATCGACAGGCCATCGGCCAGCGACTGCCGGTAGGCGCGCCAGGCCGGCACGCTGCCCATCAGCAGGGCCGCGCCGAGGATGATAGCCAGCAATGTCCATTCATGGGCACTGGGCCAGGCCAATGGCAGGTACAAACCATAGTTGGCCTGCACGTACCCCTGGGCCACCGCGATTCCCGCATACAACAGGCCAAGCCCCGCAGCGATCCCGGCCACTGCCAGTGCCAGCGCTTCGAGTACCAGCAACCCGGCGATGTGCCAGGGCCGCGCGCCCACCGAGCGCAGAATCGCCATCTCCCGGCGGCGCTCGTTGAGGCTGGTGAGAATCGCCGTGAGCATGCCGATCAACCCGGTCAGCACCACGAACAGCGACACCACGAACAGCGCCTGCTCGGCCGTGCCCATCAGGCTCCACAGCTCCTGCAGGGCCACCCCCGGCAGAATCGCCAGCAACGGCTCGCTGAGGTATTCGTTGATCTCACGCTGCAGGCTGAAGGTGGCGATCTTGCTGTTCAGGCCGAGCATGAAGGCGGTGATGGCCGTGGGTTGCAGGTCCATGGTGCGCGCCTGGTCGGCGCTGATGCGCCCGGCGCCACGGGCTGGCACGCCGTTGTGCCAGTCGATGTGGATGGCCTCCATGCCGCCCAGGCTGATGTGCAGTGTGCGGTCCACCGGGGTGCCGGTGCGCTTGAGCACGCCGACCACGGTGAACGGCTTGTCGTCATGCTTGACCAGGCTGATGGCGGCCACGCCATGGGCCAGTACCAGCTTGTCGCCGAGCTTGTAGTGCAGGGTGTCGGCCACTTCTGCCCCCAGCACCACCTCGAACGGGTCACTGGCGAACGCACGGCCCTGGCTCAGTTCCAGGTGCTGCTTGCGGCCGTACTGGTAATGGTCGAAGTAGTCGGTGGTGGTGCCCATCACCCGGTAGCCGCGGTGCGAGTCGCCCAGCGAAATCGGGATCGCCCATTTCACCCGTGGGTCCTGGGCGTAGTGCTGGAAGCTGTCCCAGCGAATGTTGTTGGTGGCGTTGCCGATGCGAAACACCGAGTACAGCAACAGGTTCACCGACCCCGAGCGGGCGCCAACGATCAGGTCGGTGCCGCTGATGGTGCTGGCGAAGCTGGCGCGCGCTTCGGTGCGCACGCGCTCGACGGCCAGCAGCAGGCACACCGACAAGGCAATCGCAAAGGCAGTGAGAAATGCCGTGAAACGGCGGTTGGCCAGGCTGGCCAAGGCAAGGCGGAGCAGGTACATCAGGCCTCCCGGGGCTTGGCGGCGCGGTTGAGTTCGGCCAGGGACAGGTGACGGTCGAACAGCGGTGCCAGGCTCTGGTCATGGCTGACGAACAGCAGGCTGGAGCCGGCCGCCCGGCATTCGTCGAACAGCAGGCCGATGAACGCTTCGCGGGTGTCGGCATCGAGTGCCGAGGTTGGCTCGTCGGCGATCACCAGTTCGGGCTGGCCGATCAGGGCGCGGGCTGCAGCAACGCGCTGCTGCTGGCCGATCGACAAGCTGTCGGCGCGCCGCGCGAGCAGCGCCGGGTCACCCAGGCCCAGGTGCGCCAGCAGTTCGCTGGCGGCCTGGTCTACGCTGCCATGGCGTTGCTGCGCACGGCTTGCGCGGCTGCGCGAGAAGCGGCACGGCAGCTCGACGTTCTCGCGCACCGACAGGAACGGCAGCAGGTTGAACTGCTGGAAGATGTAGCCGGTGTGGTCGACCCGAAAGCGGTCACGGGCACCCTGGCCCAGTGCGGCGAGGTCCTGGCCAAGCAGCTGGATGCGCCCCTGGCCAGGCCGGTTCACACCGCCCAACAGGCCCAGCAGGGTGGTCTTGCCACTGCCGCTGGGGCCCTTGAGGAACAAGGCTTCGCCGGCTTCCAGGCGAAATGCCGGAATATCCAGCAACGGCGCCTGGCCAGGCCAGGCGAACACCAGGTCCTGCAGTTCAATCAACGCCTGGTTCATCTCAGAATGCGACCACGGCCTTGGCAGGCGAGGTTTCCACGCCTTTCTGGCCGTTCGGGCCAATCAGCTGAACGTTGATCTTCTGGGTGGCCGGGAACGCCTTGTACAGCGGGGCGAGGTCGAGCTGGGCGAGTTTTTCCGGGGTGGCGCAGGTCAGCTGGTAATGGGCGTTGATGTCGCTGTGCACGTGGCCTTTTTCGTGTTCATCGCCGTCGTCGTCAGCCTTGGCCGCGTCGCCGAACAGCGGGCTTTCCAATTCCTGCTGGTCTTCCTTGCAGCCTGCTGCAGCGGCCAGGCCGAACAGCTTCAGCGGTTGTTCCAGCTGCTGGCGCACAGCGGCGACCTTGGCTTTGTCGGCATCGCTGCTGGCCAGGTGTTCGAAGCCGACCAGGTTCATGGCCGGGCTGTCCAGTTCCAGCTCCAGGGTGTTGCCGTCGAGCACCACATTGAGCTTGGCCACGCCGTGCTCATGGGCACCGAGGGTGCTGTGGGCATGGTCGTGGTCATGTTCGTCGTGGGCATGGGCCACGGCCAGGGGCAGCAGGGCGAAGGGCAGGGCAAGCAGCAGACGGCGCATGAACGACTCCAGGAATGGGCTGGGGGAAATATTCAGTTATGTTATAACAACTTTTCTCATGGCCGCCAGCCCGGGTGGCGCAGGTTTCATGTTGCGGTAGCATGGCTGACATTGACCTGCTTGCAAGGAAATCATCGTGAGAATTCGTGGACAGATTGGTGACTGGCCGGTGGACCTGACGGTCGAGCTGGAACCGCACGAGTGGGCGCAACTGGGGCGCCAGGTGGATGTGCCGGCCGTGTTGCCGGCGGCCGTTGGCGCTGTGGCGGCGGCGCCGCGCCAGGATGACGGGCAGTGGACGGCGGCGCGCGATGTGCTGCGCCAGGCGGGGCAGATGAGCGGGCCAGAGCTGCTCGACCGGTTGGAAGGGCTGGCCGGGAGTACGGCGGCGGGCAAGCGGTTGCTGGTGCGGTTGCGCCATTGCAGTGAGGTGAAGGTGGAAAGTGGCGCGGATGCGCCGGTGTATCACTGGGTGGGGTGAGGCTGCCTGGGCGGGCAGCGTGCATGGTAGGAGCGAGCACAGCTCGCGATGGGGCGCGCAGCGGCCCCAGGCTCTCAGCTTTGCCGCCAATATTGCCGGGGCTGCCTTGCAGCCCATCGCGAGCTGCGCTAGCTCCTACCGGGACTGCGCAAACCCGAAGGCGGCGCAGCCCCTGTCGCAACGGCCTTCAGCTCAGAACATGGCCGAAGACAACCGGCGGCGATAAACGCCCACCAGCGGGTGATCACTGCCCAGCAGTTCGAACACCTGCAGCATCGCCTTCTGCGGCAAGCCGTTCTCATAGCCACGGTTACGTTGGAACAGCTTCAACAACCCTTCCAGCGCCGCCTCGTACTGCTGGCGTGCCAGTTGCTGGATGCTCAGCTGGTAAGCCGCCTCGTCATCCTGTGGGTTCTGCGCCAGGCGGCTTTTCAGGTCGGCGACTTCCGGCAGGCTGGCAGCCTGGCGCAGGAAGGTCAGCTGGGCCTTGGCACCGGCCAGGGCGGCCTTGTGCTCGTCGGTCTTGACCGCATCCAGCACCACCTGGGCTTCACCCAGCTCGCCCCGCTCGGCCAGGCAACGGGCATACAGGATCAGCGCCTCGGCATTGCTGTTGTCTTCGCCCAGCAGCGCCTGCAGCAGCGCCTCGGCCTCGGCGAAACGGCTTTCGGCGAACAGCGCCTTGGCCTGCTCCAGGGGCGATGCAGCGGGTGCGGCAGGCATCTGCACGTGCGGTTCAAGCATGGCGCGGATCGCCGACTCCGGCTGTGCGCCGGCAAAGCCGTCAACCGGTTGGCCGTCCTTGAACAGCACCACGGTCGGCAGGCTGCGAATGCCGAACTGCGCCACCACTTGTTGCTCGACATCGCAGTTGATCTTGGCCAGCAGCAACTCGCCCTGGTAGCCCTCGGTGATCTTCGCCAGCAGCGGCATCAGGGCCTTGCACGGCGCGCACCACTCGGCCCAGAAATCCACCAGCACCGGCTTGTGGAAGGAGTTCTCGATCACCAGTTGCTGGAAGTTGGCATCGGTGGCGTCGAAAATGTACGGCAGGTCTTGGCTCATCGCGACTCTCGCAAATCCGTGAATGGCACCACTATAAAGGCTCGCGACTGGCGTGGTACAGGCTGACCCGGCGGAATTCGTGCGGCTCGGCCAGGTCCGGCAGGGTCAGCGCTTGCAGCACGCCCAGTTGGCGATACAGCGGGTGGCTGAAATCACGCACCCGCGAGTCGGCCACCAGCGCCTGGCGGCCGCGGCTGAGGAAGGCGTCGAGCAGCGGCAGGTTGGCCCGGTCGTACAGCACGTCGGCCACCAGGATCAGGTCGAAGCGGTCGGCCTCGGCGAAGAAATCTTCGCTGTAGCCCAGTTCCACGCCATTGAGTGCGGCGTTGGCACGGCACGCCTGCAGGGCCAGCGGGTCGAGGTCGCAGGCCACCACTTCCAGCGCCCCGGCGTGGGCTGCAGCAATGCCGGCAATGCCGGAACCGGCGCCGAAATCCAGCACGCGCTTGCCCGCCACCCAGTGCGGGTTGGCCGCGAGGTAGCGGGCCATGGCCAGGCCGCTGGCCCAGCAGAAGCTCCAGTACGGTGGCTCTTCGAGGATGCGCCGGGTTTCCTCGCTGCTGAACGCGCGGTCCATGTTCTGGTCATCGATCAGCCACAGTTTCAGCGCACATTCAGGCAGCTCGCTGGCCACCAGGCGCGCCTCGCCGATCAGGCTGCTGAGCGCCTGTTGCAGGGCAAGCGGCGCCACTTCAGGGCACCGCTTCGAAACGCAGCGGGCCGGTGGCCTGGGATTGGGGCTGGGCGATGCGCACGGGCGGCAGGTGCATGATCAGCTCGCCGGAGCGGCTGACGCGGCCACGCAGCTCCACCCGCGCACCGGCCGGGAAGGCTTCGGGGTTGAAACGCAGCTGGTAGGGCAGGGCTTGGCCGGTGCCGTAGAGGGTGCTGCTGGCCAGCAGTTGCTGCGGGCGGTTGCGCTCATCGATCACCAGCAGCGCCAGTTCCACGTCGGTGCCGGGCGGGATATCCAGCAGCGTGCCGCTCAGTTCGCGCTGGTAGGCCGGCAGCGGGCCCAGTGGCTCGGCTTTGCGGGCGGTGGTGGCCGGGGCGGGCGCAGGGGCGGCTTCGGTCTTGGGCCGATCGCTGCCGCAGGCGGCGAGCAGGGCGGCGCAGCACAGCACGAGGAGCGCACGAAGATGCATGGGTGGGTCCTTCACGGGCAGAATTCTATGGATGTTAACCCCTTTGGCTTGTCTTGCCAGTGCAATGCGCTACCATGGCCCTCCCTTTTTTTGTTGCCTGCCACCATGCACTGTCCGTTTTGCGGTGCCAACGACACCAAGGTCATCGACTCGCGTCTGGTCGCCGAGGGCGAACAGGTGCGCCGCCGCCGTGAATGCGTCGCCTGTGGCGAGCGTTTCACCACCTTCGAAACCGCCGAGCTGGTGTTGCCGCGGCTGATCAAGCAGGACGGCACCCGCCAGCCCTTCGACGAAGAGAAGCTGCGTGCCGGCATGCAGCGAGCGCTGGAAAAGCGCCCGGTCAGCATCGAGCGCCTGGAAGCGGCGCTGGCGCACATCAAGAGCCGCCTGCGCGCCACTGGCGAGCGCGAAGTGAAGTCGCTGGTGGTGGGTGAAATGGTCATGGCCGAGCTGCGCAAGCTCGATGAAGTCGCCTACATCCGCTTCGCCTCGGTGTACCGGCGCTTCCAGGACCTCGACGAATTCCGCGAAGAAATCGACCGCCTGGCCCGCGAGCCGGCTAAAGAGTGAGCATGCCCAGCCAGACCGCGATCCTCGACGCCCACTACATGGCCCGCGCGCTGGAGCTGGCGCGCAAGGGTGTGTACACCACCCATCCCAACCCGCGCGTGGGCTGCGTGATCGTTCGCGATGGCGAGGTAGTGGGCGAGGGCTGGCACGTGCGCGCCGGCGAGCCGCATGCCGAGGTGCATGCCCTGCGCCAGGCCGGCGAGCGGGCCCGCGGGGCTTGCGCCTACGTGACACTGGAGCCGTGCAGCCACCATGGCCGCACCCCGCCGTGCGCCGAGGCATTGGTCAAGGCAGGGGTGGCCCGCGTGGTCGCCGCCATGCAGGACCCCAACCCGCAAGTGGCAGGCCAAGGCCTGCAACGCCTGGCCGAGGCCGGCATCCGTGTTGCCAGCGGCGTGCTCGAAGCCGAAGCCCGCGCCCTCAACCCCGGCTTTCTCAAGCGCATGGAGCATGGCCTGCCGTTCGTGCGCGCCAAGCTGGCGATGAGCCTGGACGGGCGCACGGCCATGGCCAGCGGCGAAAGCCAGTGGATCACCGGCCCCGCTGCCCGTTCGGCCGTGCAGCGCCTGCGCGCCCGCTCCAGCGTGGTGCTGACCAGCGCCGCCAGCGTGCTGGCCGACAATGCGCGGATGACCGTGCGCGGCGCCGAGCTGGGCCTGGATGCCGAAACCACTGCCCTGGCCCTGAGCCGCACCCCGCTGCGCGTGCTTGTCGACGGCCGCCTGCGCCTGCCCCTGGACGCGCCGTTCTTCCAGGCCGGCCCGGCGCTGGTGGTGACGGCCCAGGGCGATGACCCACGCTATGCCGCCGCCGGCCATGAACTGCTGAGCCTGCCCGGCAGCGATGGCCGGGTCGACTTGCCCGCCTTGCTGCAGGCCCTGGCCGCCCGTGGCAGCAACGAAATCCTGCTCGAAGCCGGTGCTGGCCTGGTCGGCGCCTTTGCCCGGTTGGGCCTGGTCGACGAGTACCAGCTGTTCGTTGCCGGCACCTTCCTCGGTTCCCAGGCCCGGCCATTGCTGGACTGGCCGCTGGAGCAGATGAGCCAGGCGCCGCGGCTGAAAATCACCGAAATGCGCGCAGTGGGCGATGACTGGCGGGTCACGGCCATCCCTCTGCCGGCGCCCGGCGTATAATGCCCGGCTTGCCCCGCGCAACCCGTTTCTGAGGAAGTCCCCATGTTCACCGGCATCATCGAATCCATCGGCACCATCCGCAGCCTCACCCCCAAGGGCGGTGATGTGCGCGTCTACGTCGAAACCGGCAAGCTCGACCTGGGTGACGTCAAGCTCGGCGACAGCATCGCCGTCAACGGCGTGTGCCTGACCGCCGTAGAACTGCCGGGCAACGGGTTCTGGGCCGACGTCAGCGTCGAAACGCTCAAGCGCACCGCCTTCATCGACCTCAAGAGCGGCAGCAAGGTCAACCTGGAAAAGGCCCTGACCCCCACCACCCGCCTGGGCGGCCACCTGGTCAGCGGCCATGTCGACGGCGTGGGTGAAATCATCTCGCGCAGCGATAACGCCCGCGCCATCCAGTTCCGCGTGCGTGCGCCCAAGGAGCTGGCCAAGTACATCGCCCACAAGGGCTCGATCACCGTCGACGGCACCAGCCTGACGGTCAATGAGGTCAATGGCGCCGAGTTCGAGCTGACCATTGTCCCGCACACCCTGTCCGAAACCATCATGGCCGACTACCGCGCAGGGCGTCGGGTGAACCTTGAGGTCGACCTGCTGGCCCGTTACCTGGAGCGTTTGCTGCTGGGCGACAAGGCCGCCGAGCCGAGCAAGGGCAGTGGCATCACCGAAAGCTTCCTGGCCGCCAACGGCTTCTTGAAATCCTGATTGAGAAGGGGGTGCCGAGTGGCGCTCAACAGCATCGAAGAACTGGTTGAAGACATCCGCCAGGGCAAAATGGTCATCCTCATGGATGACGAAGACCGCGAGAACGAAGGCGACATCATCATGGCGGCCGAGTGCTGCCTGCCTGAGCACATCAACTTCATGGCCAAGCACGCCCGTGGCCTGATCTGCATGCCGATGACCCGCGAGCGCTGCGAAACCCTGAAGCTGCCGCTGATGGCGCCGCGCAATGGCTCGGGCTTCGGCACCAAGTTCACCGTGTCGATCGAAGCTGCCGAAGGCGTGACCACCGGCATTTCCGCCGCCGACCGCGCCCGCACCGTGCAGGCTGCAGCGGCCAAGGACGCCAAGGCCGACGACATCGTCAGCCCCGGCCACATCTTCCCGCTGATGGCCCAGCCCGGCGGTACCCTGGCCCGCGCCGGCCACACCGAAGCGGCCTGCGACCTGGCGCGCATGGCCGGGTTCGAGCCCAGCGGCGTGATCTGCGAGGTGATGAACGACGACGGCACCATGTCGCGCCGCGCCGAGCTGGAAGTGTTCGCGGCCGAGCACGGCCTGAAGATCGGCACCATCGCCGACCTGATCCACTACCGCATGATCCACGAGCGCACCGTGCAGCGCGTTTCCGAGCAGCCGATCGAGAGCGAGCTGGGTGAATTCAACCTGGTCACCTACCGTGACGCGGTGGAAGGCGACGTGCACATGGCCCTGACCCTGGGCAACATCTGCGCCGAAGAGCCCACCCTGGTGCGTGTGCACAACATGGACCCCCTGCGCGACCTGCTGCTGGTCAAGCAGCCGGGCCGCTGGAGCCTGCGTGCGGCCATGGCCGCCGTGGCCGAGGCCGGCAGCGGCGTGGTGCTGCTGCTGGGCCACCCGCTGGACGGCGACGTGCTGCTGGCGCACATCCGCGAAAGCGCAGGCGATGCGCCGACCAAGGCGCCGACCACCTACAGCACCGTCGGTGCCGGTTCGCAGATCCTGCGTGACCTCGGCGTGCGCAAGATGCGCCTGATGAGTTCGCCGATGAAGTTCAATGCGATATCCGGATTCGATCTGGAAGTTGTAGAATACGTGCCCTCCGAGTGACGTGAGGTGGCATTGACGCCCCTCTACTCGAGTCCAGACCCCTGTCGAGGCCGCTTGCATGCGGCCTCGCTCTTGAAGATGAGAATATCGGAATGACCCTGAAGACCATCGAAGGTACCTTCATCGCCCCCAAAGGTCGCTATGCTTTGGTGGTTGGCCGCTTCAACAGCTTCGTCGTCGAAAGCCTGGTAAGCGGTGCCGTTGATACCCTGGTACGCCACGGTGTCAGCGAAAGCGACATCACCATCATCCGTGCCCCGGGCGCGTTCGAAATCCCGCTGGTGGCACAGAAAGTCGCCCAACAAGGCGAATATGACGCGATCATCGCCCTGGGCGCCGTGATCCGTGGCGGCACCCCGCACTTCGAATACGTGGCGGGCGAATGCACCAAGGGCCTGGCTCAGGTGTCCATGGAGTTCGGCGTACCGGTGGCCTTCGGCGTTCTGACCGTCGACTCCATCGAACAAGCCATCGAGCGCTCCGGCACCAAGGCTGGCAACAAAGGCGGTGAAGCTGCCCTGTCCGCTCTGGAAATGGTCAGCCTGCTGGCGCAGTTGGAGGCCAAGTGATTAGCGACGAAAGCGATCGTTTCAACCCGCGCGATCCAAAACCTGCGGATGCCGGCAAGCCATCGAAGAGCGCCAAGCGCCGCGAAGCCCGCAAGCTCGCGACCCAGGCCCTCTACCAATGGCACATGGCCCAGCATTCGCTGAACGAGATCGAAGCGCAGTTCCGGGTCGATAACGATTTCACCGATGTCGACGGTGCCTATTTCCGCGAGATCCTGCACGGGGTTCCGGCAATCAAGGCGGAAATCGACAAGGCGCTGGTGCCTTGCATGACCATCGCCCTGGAAGAGCTCGACCCGGTCGAGCTGGCCGTGCTGCGCCTGTCCACCTGGGAGCTGATCAAGCGCGTCGACGTACCGTACCGCGTGGTGATCAACGAAGGCGTGGAACTGGCCAAGGTCTTCGGTGCCACCGACGGCCACAAGTTCGTCAACGGTGTGCTGGACAAGCTCGCCCCGGCCCTGCGTGAAGCAGAAGTCAAGGCGAACAAGCGCTGATCCTGGCGCTGCCTGCCCATGGGTGAGTTCGAGCTGATCAACCATTACTTCGCCGCCGCGCCCTGTGCGCAAGGCGGTGAGGGCGTGGCCCTGGGCATTGGCGACGACTGCGCCCTGCTGGACCTTCCACCCGGTGAGCAACTGGCGGTGTCGACCGACACCCTGGTCGCCGGCGTGCATTTCCCCTCCGTGTGCGACCCGCTCCTGCTGGGCCAGCGCTCGTTGGCCGTGGCGGCCAGCGACCTGGCGGCCATGGGCGCGACCGCCATCGGCTTCACCCTCGCCCTGACCCTGCCCGACGTCGGCCCTGACTGGCTGGCTGCCTATGCCGACGGCCTCAGCCGCATGGCCCACCGTTGCCGCATGAGCCTGATCGGCGGCGACACCACCCGTGGCCCGTTGAGCATCACCGTGACCGTGTTCGGCCGGGTGCCGGTTGGCCAGGCGCTGCGCCGCAGCGGTGCGCGCCCCGGTGACCTGCTGTGCGTTGGTGGCTCGCTGGGCAGGGCGGCGGGGGCCTTGCCGCTGGTGCTGGGCGAGCGTGAAGCACCGGCCGAGCAGGCCGAAGCGTTGCTGAACCAGTATTGGTCGCCGATGCCCCAGCTCACCCTCGGCCAACTGCTGCGTGGCAAGGCCACGGCGGCGCTGGACATCTCCGATGGCCTGCTCGCCGACTGCGGGCATATCGCCAAGGCATCGGCGGTAGCGCTGGAGGTGAACCTGGTGCAGGTGCCAGTGTCTCCTGCTCTGGAGGCCTTCCTCGGGCTGCACGCGGCCCGCCAGGCAGCGCTCACCGGCGGTGACGACTACGTGCTGGCCTTCACCCTGCCGCCTGCGGCGCTAGCCTCGCTGACGGGCCTGGGCGTGGTCGAGGTGCACGTCATCGGCCGTGTGCTCGAAGGCCAGGGCGTGACCCTGCGCGATGCCCAGGGCCAGGACATCACCCCCGCCCAGCGGGGTTATCAACATTTTAGGGAGACACCGTGACCGACCACCCGAACCAGGTGCCTGCGGAGTTCGTTCCGCCATCGGTCTGGCGCAACCCGTGGCACTTCATCGCCTTTGGCTTCGGCTCCGGCACCCTGCCCAAGGCCCCCGGCACCTGGGGCTCGATGGTGGCGATTCCGTTCATCCCGCTGTGGCAGATGCTGCCAGACTGGGGTTACTGGTTGCTGCTGGGCGTCATGATGCTGTTCGGCTTCTGGCTGTGCGGCAAGGTCGCCAACGACTTGCGCGTGCACGATCATGAAGGCATTGTCTGGGATGAGATGGTGGGCATGTGGATCACCCTCTGGCTGGTGCCGGAAGGGTGGCAGTGGATCCTTGCCGGGTTCCTGATGTTCCGCTTCTTCGACATCCTCAAGCCATGGCCGATTCGCTGGATCGACCGGCATGTGCATGGCGGTGTCGGGATCATGCTCGACGATATCCTGGCCGGTGTGTTCGCCTGGCTGGGCATGCAGCTGCTGGTGTGGGCGGTGGGCTGAAACAAGGAGCGCTTCGATGGCCATAAGGACTGTGCTGCTGGCAATGATGCTGGGCCTTGCCCCCTGGGCAGTGGCGGCCGACGCTGTTCCGAAGCAGGTCCACCTGGTCAGCGAAGAGTGGATCGACTACACCAACGCCGACGGCACCGGGGTGGCCTGGGACGTGCTGCGCAAGGTATTCGAGCCGGCCGGGGTCAAGGTGATGACCCAGAGCGCGCCGTACAGCCGCGCGGTCGGGCTGGTCAAGCGTGGCGAGGCCGATGCCTGGGTGGGCTCGTACAAGGACGAGAACGACGACAACCTGTACCCGCGCTGGCACTTCGACATGGACCACATCTACGCCCTGGGGCTTGCCAGCAAGCCGGTGCCGACCCTGGACACCGTGGGCCAGTTCCGCCTGGCCTGGGTGCGTGGCTACGACTACGCCAGCTACCTGCCCAACGCGCACAACTTCCGCGAAATCCAGCGCCGTGAAGGTATCCTGCCAATGCTTGAGCATGAGCGGGTGGACTTCTACATCGACGCCCAGACCGAGGTCGACTATGTGCTCGGCCAAGCGCCCCAGCCACAGCGTTTTCGCCGTACCCACGTGGCCGAGTTGCCGCTGTACCTGGCGTTTTCCCGCAACGACCAGGGCAAAGCCCTGCGCGACCTGTTCGACAAGCGCATGGCCGAACTGGTGCACAGCGGCGAATTGAAGCCGATTTTCGAGCACTGGAAGCAGCCGTATCCGTTCACTGCCGACAGCAAGCCGCAATAACACCAAGGGTTTATGGCCTGGAGCGGCCTTTGTGGGAGCGGGCTTGCCCGCGAAGAAAGCGACGCGGTGCCTGGCACGGGCTTCGCCCGTGTTCGCGGGCAAGCCCGCTCCCACAGGGATCGCGCCTATTTCAAACGCTGTGCAAGTAAAGATAAGCATCGAACTTTTCGATCTTACCCCTCGGTATTCAGCCTGCGCACAGTCGCCAACCTGCTGATACAATCGGCTCACGAGAATTTTCCTACTTGCACCAGGAGCACAACGTGCCCGTCGTCTTTGTCGCCGCCTCAAAACTCCCGACTCCCTTTGCGATCTTCACCATGCATGGCTTCCTCGATGAAGCCACCGGCCGCGAGCACGTGGTGCTCAGCCTGGGTGATATTGCCGACGGCGAGCCGGTGCTGGGGCGCCTGCACTCCGAGTGCCTGACCGGCGATGCCTTGTTCAGCCAGCGTTGCGACTGCGGTTCGCAACTTGAAGCCGCCCTGCAGGCCATCGCCCGCGAAGGCCGTGGCGTGCTGCTGTACCTGCGCCAGGAAGGCCGTGGCATTGGCCTGTTGAACAAGATCCGCGCCTACGAACTGCAGGACGGTGGTGCCGACACCGTCGAGGCCAACGAGCGCCTGGGCTTTGCCGCCGACCAGCGCGATTACGCCATGTGCCTGCCGATGCTGGAGCACCTGGGCGTGAAATCGCTGCGCCTGATGACCAACAACCCGCGCAAGGTCAAGGCCCTGACCGACATGAACATCAAGGTGGCCGAGCGCGTGCCGCTGCACACCGGCCACAACCCGCACAACCGTTACTACCTGGCGACCAAGGCCGGCAAGCTTGGCCATATGCTGGGTAACGAACACCAGGGCGAGGTGCCCCAGGCGTGACACGCGCCGAGGTGAAGCGGCGCCTGGCGCTGGCCTGGTGGCAATACCTGGCGGTTGGCCTAGTGCCGCTGCCGGTGATGGCCTGGGCCTTCGGTGGGGGTGATGCACTGATCCCAGTGCTGGCCATGCCGCTGTTCATCGCCGGTGCTGCCACCATGTTCCTCAGCCTGCCGCGCTTCGGTGCCTACAAGCGTGCCCTGATCGCCACCTCAAAAGTGCTGGGTACGGCTGAAGAGCCGGCCGCCTGGCTCACCCTGGCGCGGGTGCGGCGCATGGCCATGCTGTATGCCTGCTTCCCCGCCTGGGTGGCAGCGTTGTCGGTGCTGGTGGGCCTGGAGGCGGTAGCGCAGATCCTTCTGGCGCTGTCCACGACCGTGCTGCTCTACCTCTACCGCATTCCCCGCCAGCTCAGCTGATGCGCTGGCTGCTTGGCCTGCTGGCGCTGCTGGCCTGCACCGCGCAGGCTGGCGAGCCGTTGCGGGTGGTCAGCCTGGCGCCGTCCATGAGCGAAATCATGCTGGAGCTGCAGGCCGATGACCTGTTGGTAGGCATACTCGACGGCGGCGAACGCCCAGCCGCCCTGCGCGGCCTGCCGTCGGTCGGGCGCCAGGGGCAGCTCGACATGGAACGCCTGCTCAGCCTGCGGCCCGACCTGCTGCTGCTGTGGCCCGGCAGTGTCGCCCCGGCCCAACGCGACCAGCTCAAGCGCCTGGGCATCGCCACCTACAGCGCCGAACCCCACGACCTGAACCAGTTGCTCGAACAGATCGAAGCGCTTGCCGTGCAGGTTGGCCGTGGCGAGCGGGGCCGCGAGTATGTGCAGGGGCTGCGCGAGCGCCTGCAGCAGCTGCGCCAGCTGTACCGCCGTGACGAGCCGCTGCGGGTGTTCTACCAGGTGTGGGACCGGCCCTTGTATACCCTGGGTGGGCAGCAGGTGGTCAGCGATGCGCTGACGGTGTGCGGGGCGCAGAATATCTTCGCCGACCAGCGCCTGCCGGCGCCGCAAGTGAGCGTGGAGTCGGTGCTGCTGCGCGACCCCCAGGTGATTCTGGCAGGCGACCCGGCGCAGCTTGCCAGTTGGCAGGCCTGGCCGCGGCTCACGGCCGTGGCCCGCAATGGCCTGCTGGTGGTGCCAGACAAAGGCCTGGAGCGGCCCAGCGGGCAGATGATCGAAGCCACCGCGCGCCTGTGCGCGCTGCTGGCGGCTAAAGTGCCGGCGTCCAGGTGACGCTGAACAAGGCCGTGCGGCCTTCTTCGCGGTAGCCGTAACCGCTCCCCTCATAACTGTACAGCGCCCGGCTGTAAGCCTTGTCCAGCAGGTTGTCCAGTTTCACTTCCAGCTTCACTTCGTCGGTTGCCATCCACCCGGCACGCAGGCCGAGCAAGCCGTAGCCGCCCAGGCGGTTGCGGTTGGCTTCATCGTCGTAGCTGGCGCTGACGGCCTGCCAGCTGGCGCCCAGGTTGAAGCGCGCGAACTGGCGGTCCACATCCAGGCTCAGGGTGCGCCGGGCGCGGCGGGCGAGGGTGTGGCCGCTGTCGCGGTCGCGCGGGTCGGTCAGTGCCAGGCCCAGCTGGCTGTGCCAATCGCCCCAGCGCTGATCCAGCGCCAGCTCCAGGCCATTGATGCGGGCAGCGGCGACGTTTCGCGGGATCGAGCCCTCGCCGAAGATGATCGCGTCACGCAGGTCGGTACGGTACAGCGAGGCTTCCAGGCGGCTGTCACGGGTCAGCTGGCTGCGCCACTGCAGCTCGTAGCTTTTCGAGCGCTCGGGCTTGAGGCCCGGGTTGCTGAAATCCGGGTAGTACAAGTCATTGAAGGTCGGCGCACGGAACCCTTCGCTGTAGGACAGCAGCACGTCGTTGTGCGGGTTCAGCGGCACGGTCAGGCTGCCGCTCCAGGTGGTTTGGCCACCGAACTGCTGGTTCTGGTCACGGCGTATGCCCAACTCGGTGGAGAATGCCTCGCCGCTGTAGCGGTGCTGGATGAACGCGGCGCGGTTCCAGCGACTGTTCTGGCTGAAGTCGGTGCTGCCGTGCACGCGGTCCTGGTACCAGTCGCCGCCGACCAACAGGTTGTGCCGCTCGCCCAGGGCCAGGTCGTTCTGCCAGGTGAGTTGGTCACGGTAGGTGTTGAACACGAAGCGCTCGTCGCTGAGCGTGTCGCGCTTGTCGTCGCGGTTTTCGCTGTGGCCCAGTTCCAGGCGCGAGTGCCACTGGTCGGTGAGCTGGGCGTCCAGGTAGCTGCCCAGGCTGCTGACGTTGAAATCGGTGTAGGGCTTCTGCCCGACGCTTTCGAAGCTCACCGGGTCGAAGCGGCCGAACGGGTTGTCGTATTCGCTGCGGCCCTGGCTGTCGAGCAGGTTCAGGCCGGCCTCGAAGCGTTCGCCGAAGGTATGGCTCAGGCTCAGGTTGAACGAGCGGTTGCGGTAGGCGTCGTGGTCGCCATCGCTGGCGAACGACGGGCCGGTCGAGTCGATGCCGGCGGTTTCGTCCAGGCTGGCGCCAAGGTTGAAGCGGGTGGCGGCATCGCCGCCAGACAGCCCCAGGCTGCGCTGGAACGTCTGGTTGCTGCCGGCGGCCAGGCGCAGGCGCGGTTGCAGCCCGGGGCCGTTGCTGCGGCGGGTGAAGATCTGGATCACCCCGCCGATGGCATCGCTGCCGTACACCGCCGAGCGCGAGCCGCGCAGCACTTCGACGCGCTCGATCTGGTCGATGTCGAGAAACTGCAGGCCGCTGTCGCCGGAGGTGGCATTGGCAATGCGCACGCCGTCGACCAGCACCAGGCTCTGGGCGGCCTTGGTGCCGCGGATGAAGATGCCCGGCAGGCTGCCGCGCCCGCCCGTTGGCGCCACTTGCACGCCCGGCACGCGGGTGAGCAGGTCGGTGACACTGCTCGGTTGCAGGCGGTCGATGTCGGCGCGGGTGAAAACGGTGTTGGCGGCACTGGTGGCGGTGCGCGACTCGACCTGGCGGTTGGCGCTGATCAGGGTGTCGGGGAGCTTGAGGGCGTCGTCGCGTTCAGCGGCCAGCAAGGGCAGGGGGAGGCACAGCAGCGGGGCAAAGGTCAGAATTTTCATGGGCAGTACACTAGCATTCGCGGGGCAAGCCCGCTCCTACAGATGTGTCATCGACCATTTGTGTGTAGGAGCGGGCTTGCCCCGCGAAAGGGCCCTAGAGCCCAAGCTTGGCCATGCGGGCGTTAACAGCCGCTTCGATGCCAGCCGCATCCAGCCCACATTCGGCCAGCATCTGCGCAGGCTTGGCATGCTCGACATAGATATCCGGCAACCCCAGGTGCAGCAGCGGCTTGACCACGGCCTCGTTGGCCAGGAACTCGCCGACGGCAGCGCCAGCGCCGCCCATGATGGCGTTTTCCTCGATGGTCACCAGCAGTTCATGCTTGGCGGCCAGCTCCAGCACCAGGGCCTCGTCCAGCGGCTTGACGAAGCGCATGTCGACCACCGTGGCGTTGATCTGCTCGGCCACCTGCAGGGCTTCGGCCAGCTGCACGCCGAACACCAGCAGGGCAACCTTTTCGCCCTGGCGGCGAACCACGCCCTTGCCGATTTCCAGCGGTTCGAGGTCGCTGCTGATCGGTGCGTTCGGGCCGGTGCCACGCGGGTAGCGCACGGCGGCCGGGCCGTTGTAGAGGTGGCCGGTGCTGAGCATCTTGCGCAGCTCGTTTTCGTCGCTTGGGGTCATCACCAGCATGCCGGGGATGCAACGCAGGTACGACAGGTCGTAGCTGCCCGCGTGGGTCGGGCCGTCTTCGCCCACCAGGCCTGCGCGGTCGATGGCGAACAGCACATCGAGGTTCTGCACGGCCACGTCGTGAATCAGCTGGTCGTAGGCGCGCTGCAGGAAGGTGGAGTAGATCGCCACCACCGGCTTGCTGCCTTCGCAGGCCATGCCGGCGGCCAGGGTAACCGCGTGCTGCTCGGCAATCGCCACGTCGAAGTAGCGCTGCGGGTAGCGTTCGCTGAAGGCCACCAGGTCGGAGCCTTCCTTCATGGCCGGGGTAATGCCCACCAGGCGCTTGTCGGCGGCGGCCATGTCGCACAGCCACTGGCCGAACACCGCGGAATACTTCGGCCCGCTGGCCTTCTTCGGCGCCGCCGGCTTGTCGGCCGGTTCAAGCTTGGTGATGGCGTGGTAGCCGATGGGGTCGACCTCGGCCGGGGCGAAGCCCTTGCCCTTCTTGGTCACCACATGCAGGAACTGCGGGCCCTTGAGGTCGCGCATGTTGCGCAGGGTGGCGATCATGGTCGGCAGGTCGTGGCCGTCGATAGGGCCGATGTAGTTCCAGCCCAGCTCTTCGAACAAGGTGCCAGGCACCAGCATGCCCTTGGCGTATTCCTCGGTGCGGCGGGCAATTTCCCAGGCCCCAGGCAGGCGCGACAGCACTTTCTTGCTGCCTTCGCGCATGCTGGCGTAGGTGCGGCTGGAGAGGATCTTGGCCAGGTAGTTGGACAGGCCGCCGACATTGCGCGAAATCGACATGTCGTTGTCGTTGAGGATCACCAGCATGTCGGCGTTGACTTCCTGGGCGTGGTTCAACGCCTCGAAGGCCATGCCGGCGGTAAGCGCACCGTCACCGATCACCGCGATCGACTTGCGCGCGCTGTTTTGCAGGCGGGCGGCGATGGCCATGCCCAGGGCGGCGCTGATCGAGGTGCTGGAGTGGCCGACGCCAAAGGTGTCGTACTCGCTTTCGCTGCGGCGCGGGAAGGCGGCGATGCCGTCCTTCTGGCGCAGGCTGAGCATGCGGTTGCGCCGGCCGGTGAGGATCTTGTGCGGGTAGGCCTGGTGGCCGACGTCCCACACCAACCGGTCGTCCGGGGTGTCGAAGACGTAGTGCAGGGCGATCGTCAGCTCGATGACGCCCAGGCCGGCACCGAAATGCCCACCGGTCTGGCCAACGGTGTAGAGCAATTCCTGGCGCAACTCGTCGGCCAGGGTCTCCAGGTCGGCTTCGGCCAGCCGGCGCAGGCCGGCAGGCGTGTCAGCGCGGTCGAGCAACGGCGTGACCGGGCGTTCGCGGGGGATCTCTTGAAACGTCGTGGGCATCAGGCGAGTCGTTATAGGTGTGTGAAGACGCGGCAGTTTACCCCATTGTGGGAAATACTGCCCATTCATGCGGGTGCTACTGGGGCTGCTGTGCAGCCCTTCGCGGGCAAGCCCGCTCCCATGGGAGATCACCTATCCCTGTAGGAGCGGGCTTACCCGCGAAGGGCCGCAAAGCGGCCCCGATCAATCAATGGCGGCGTTCGACGATGTAACGCGCCAGCGCCCGCAGCGGCTCGGCCTTTTCACCGAACCCTTCCAGTGCGACCAGCGCCTGGTCGCGCAGTTCGGTTGCATAGGCCTTGGCGGCGTCCAGCCCCAGCAACGCCGGGTAGGTCGGTTTGTCACGGGCGATGTCCGCGCCCTGGCGCTTGCCCAGGGTGGCGGTATCGCTTTCCACGTCAAGAATGTCGTCCTGCACCTGGAACGCCAGGCCGATGGCCTGCGCATACACCTGCAGGGCATCCAGCTGCGCCGGCTCGGCGCGGCCGCTGGCCAGGGCACCGAGGCGCACGCTGGCTTCGATCAGGGCGCCGGTCTTGTGTCGGTGCATGTATTCCAGGGCCTGTTGGTCGAGCTTCATGCCTACCGAGCCGAGGTCGATGGCCTGGCCGCCGACCATGCCCGCCGGGCCTGCAGCCTTGGCCAGGGCCTGGACCATGGCCAGGCGGATGCTGTCGGGCTGCGTGCTCAGGCGCGGGTCGAGCAGGGCGCTGAAGGCCAGGCTCTGCAGGCCGTCACCGGCCAGGATCGCGCAGGCTTCGTCAAACGCCTTGTGGGTGGTTGGCTGGCCGCGGCGCAGGTCGTCGTCGTCCATCGCCGGCAGGTCGTCGTGCACCAGCGAGTAGGCGTGGATCAGCTCCACCGCGCAAGCGGCGCCGTTGGCCTGTTCGGCCGGCGCACCCAGGGCTTCGCAGGCGGCGTAGGCGAGCAGCGGGCGCACCCGCTTGCCGCCGTTCATCACGCTGTAGCGCATGGCCGCGTAGAGCCGTTCCAGCTCTTTGGACGGGGCGACGAACAGCGGGTCGAGGGCTGTGTCGACGCGCGCCTGGCAGCTGGCCTGGTACTCGCCGATCATGCTTCGGGCTCCGCGTCGAACGGCTGGGCAGCCAGCTCGCCGTCACGCTCCAGCAGGATTTGCACTTTCTGCTCGGCCTGGGCCAGGGCGCCCTGGCAATCGCGGGTCAGGGCGATGCCTTGCTCGAAGGCGGCCAGCGAGTCTTCCAGCGACAGTTCGCCGTTCTCCAGGCGTTCGACCAGGGCTTGCAGGTCGGCGAGGGATTGTTCGAAATCGAGGGAGGCTTTTTTGCGGGCCATGGCGACAGTCTCGGTGGCGGGTCGGAACGGCGCGACGTTAGCAGAGCGGGGCTAGGGGAGCAAACTTCCGCTGGATTTGCCGGCCCATTCGCGGGCTGCCTGGCGTGCGCGCGCCCCGGTAGGAGCGAGCGCAGCTCGCGATTGGGCCGCAAAGCGGCCCCATACGCTCAATCAGGCCGGCTCGGCCTCCAGCGCCACCATGGCCTCACGGCACCGCGCCAACTCTTCGATGGTCAGCACCGGCAGGTTGTACTGCCGTGCATACACCGCCACCTGCTCACCACGGGCCATGCTGCCATCGGGGTTCATCAGCTCGCACAGCACCGCCGCCGGGCGCAACCCGGCCAGCCGCGCCAGGTCCACCGAGCCTTCGGTGTGCCCACGGCGGGCCAGCACACCACCGTCGCGCGCACGCAGCGGGAACACATGGCCTGGGCTGACGATATGGCGTTGCTCGGCGGTGGAGCGCAGCGCCGCCTCGATGGTGGTGATGCGGTCCTGGGCCGAAACCCCGGTGCTCACGCCTTCGGCCGCTTCGATGGTGACGGTAAAGCCGGTGCCATGGCGGGCCTGGTTGTTCTGCACCATTGGCGCCAGTTGCAGGGCGTCGACGGTGGCCTCGTCCAGGCACAGGCAGACGATGCCGCTGCAGTCGCGGATCATCATGGCCATGGTGTCCAGCGACAGGTTCTGGGCGGCGGCCACGATGTCGGCTTCGTCCTCGCGGTCGTCATCGTCGAGCAGCAGCACGGGGCAGCCGGCCTGGAAGGCGGCAATGGCGGCGGATACGTTGGGGAATTGTTTGTGCAGCAAAGGGGACATGAAACGCTCCTCGTGAATGATCGATGAACGTCTCGGGGCGAACAAAATGCGCGCGCAGGGGCGCCCGGATGGCCCCTGCTTTACGCCTTCTTTCATCCGGACTATGACCGTCGGCTCTGGAGTTGCACCAGATCTGCTGACCTCCGGCATGGCCGGAGCGCTCGCGGGCTCATCTTTCGATTTACCGCCGGTGGGGACTTTCACCCCGCCCTGAAGACCGGGGCAGCATACAACATCTGTGCGTCTTGAGAAATGTGGCGCCTGTAAGATCGCGCGCCGCCTGCGCGGCGCATCGCAGGCAAGCCTGCTCCTACATTTCGCGCGCGCAGGTCACATGAACACTGTAGGAGCAGGCTTGCCTGCGATGCGCCGCGAAGGCGGCGCGCGATCCCACAGGCGCTGAAAATATCCCGCCGAGCCCTACCGCGACATCTCGTCAATCACCTTGCCCAGCGAAGCCGGCAACATCGCCCCATGCCCCAGCCCCTCGAACCGCTCATAGCGCACCTGCACCCCAGGCACCTTGGCCAGATCATCCGCCAGCGCCACCGCTGGCCGCTCCGCCCCCGGCTGCAAAGGCCCACGTGGGTTCGCCGGTTCCTCGCTCCCACGCATCAGCAACACGCGTGGCCGGCTATTCCCCAGGCGCTGCGGCAACCCCTGCGCCTCGCGCACGATCGCCCCGTCATGCCACCACAGCGAAGGGCTGGCCGCGGCATAGTCGCTAAACGCCTCGGGCCGGGTGAACAGCGCATGCAGCACCGCCAACCCGCCATAGGAATGCCCCCACAACGTTTGCCGCGCCAGGTCAATCGGCGCAACACCTGCCACCCTCGGGCGCATCTTGCTCACCAGCAGGTCGAGAAACGCATCCACGCCACCGCTGGGCTCACCGGTCAGCGGGTCGCGCTGCTCGGCATTGCCTGGCAGCCTGGGGGTGTAGTCGAAGGTGCGCCCGGTACGCTCGATGCGCTGTTCGGTCTGGTACCCCACCGCCACCAGCAATGGCGCCTGGCCGGCCGCCAGGCGGTCAAGCTGCTGGCGGCCAAGTGCCCCTAGCGCGGCATTGCCGTCGAGCATCCACAGCACCGGATAACCTGCGGCCGGTGCCGGGCGATTCGGCTTGCCAATCCACAACCGGTAATGCCGCTGGCCGTCGGCCGAATCCAGGTCGAGCTGGCTGAAGCGGTAGGCCAGGTCCTGGCGCTGCAGCAGTGACGTGTCCATCTTCTGCTCGTGCTCCGGCTGGGCCAGGGCGACGGGGGCCACCAGGGCCAGCGTCAAGGCCAGGGACAGGGTCATCTTGCTCATCGGGAGTCTCATCGGCGCCGTGCGGGAAGGGCCCGATGATAATCAGTACCGATTGAGCGTAAAGCGCCTTAACTTTCTAAACACTCTTCGCTCGCGGGCAGCAGTACATGCAGGCACAGCCCGGGGTGCGCGTTGCTGGCCCAGAGCTTGCCGCCCTGCAGTTCGATGGCGCGGCGGGCGATGGCCAGCCCCAGGCCAAAGCCTGCACCACTGTTTTCAAGGCGCTGGTAGGGCTTGAAGATGCGCTCAAGGTCCGCGTGCGGTACGCCGGGGCCTTGGTCGCTGACGCGCAGGTGCCAGTAGCCTGCTTCACGCCAACCATCGAGGCTGACCCGCCCGCCTGCGGGTGAGTGGCGGATGGCATTGCGCATCAGGTTTTCCAGCGCCTGGGCCAGGCTGTCGAGGTGCACTTGCACCTGGCAGTCGGTGCCCAGCGAGCAGGGCAGGCGGGCAGGGGCCCAGCCGCTTTCGAAGCAGATGTCCTGGCACAGGGCCTCCCACACCGACACCATCAGCACCGGCTCGGTGGCCAGTTGCGGCTGCTCGGTGTCCATCCAGGCCAGGTCCAGGGTGTCTTCGAGCAGCTTCTGCATGTCGTTCACCTCACGTTCCAGGCGCTCGCGCAGTTGCGCTGGCGGCAGGTCGCTGTCATGGGCGATGCGCAGCCGCGCCAGGGGCGTGCGCAACTCGTGGGACAAGGTGCGCAGCAGCAGGCGCTGCTGTTCCAGGCTCTGGCGCAGGCGCCCGGCCATGTGTTCGAAGGCCTGGGCCAGCTCACCCAATTCGTCGCGGCGCTCTTGCAGGGGCAGGCCCGGGCTTTCCAGGTCGTCGGCGCGCAGGGCGTCGGCGCGGTCGCGCAGGCGGTTCAGAGGCACCACCAGGTGACGGTACAAGGCCAGGCCCAGCAGCAGCGCCAGCAGCGTGGGGGCCACACCGTGGGTGATGACGTGGGTCCAGGGCGTAAGGCCGGTGGGCAGCAGGCGCTCGGGCAATTGCAGCACCAGGCGGCCGGCCTCGGGGTGTTGCGGGAACTCGATGCTGACGTAGGGCAGCTCGTCCTGCAGGCGCCGGCTCATCGGCCAGTCGAGCTTGCGCATGAAGGTCAGGTGGCTGGCCTCCTCGGCGTCCAGCGGCGTGGTGCCGAGGCTTTGCAGGTGCGGGCCGAGCAACACCACCCAGGTGTCCTCGGCCTTTTCCAGCTGCCGGCGAAAGGCCTCGGCGCCGTTGGCGCCACCCGCTTGCCAGGCGTCTTCGGCCTGCTGGGCGTAGCGCGCCAGGTAGTCCTGGTCGGCCTGGGACAGGAAGTAGGTGCTGCGTTCCACCGACAGGCCCCAGGTCCAGATCAGCCAGGTCAGCAGCAGGCAGAAGCTGACTTGCAGGGCGGCGAGTTTCCACAGCAGGGGGTGGCGGCGCATCAGGCTTGTTCCGTGTTGACCAGCAGGTAGCCCTGGCCGCGCACGGCCTGGATCTGCACATGCTGGGCGGCGATGTCGGCCAGCTTGCGGCGCAGGTTGCACACGTGCACGTCAAGGCCGCGGTCCAGGCGGGTGTAGGCCCGGTGCAACACGGTCTGGTAGAGGAACGGCTTGCTCAGGGCTTCACCGGGGTGGGCGCTCAAGGTGGCCAGCAAGCGAAATTCCGAGGCCGTAAGGCCTGCGGCCTTGCCCTGGTGCAGCACGTCCTGCAGGTCCTGGTCGAACACCAGCTGGCCGGTTTCGGCCTGCGCAGGGGTGTTGCGCCCGAAGGCCACGCGGCGCAGCAGGGCGTCCACCCGGGCATCCAGCTCGGCCAGGCTGAAGGGCTTGGGCAGGTAGTCGTCGGCGCCACGGGTAAAGCCGCTGATGCGGTCCTGCTCGGCGCCCAGTGCCGACATCAGCATCACCGGCACGGCCTGCTGGCGGCGCAGCTCGTCGAGCAGGCTGAGGCCGTCGATGCCCGGCAGCATGATGTCCAGCAGCACCAGGTCGAAGTGGCTCTGGCGCACCGCGCCCAGGGCCTGGGTGCCGGTGGCGCAGTCATGCACCTGGAAACCGCGGTTCAGAAAGTGGCGCTGCAGGTCTTGGCGCAGGCGGGGGTCATCTTCGACGAGCAGGAGAGAGGTGGGCATCGGGCGTCTTGAATGAGAATTCATATCAGTTGGCGATCATCCCATTGTGGGCAGGCGAGGGCAATCGTCCCGTGCCCACGGCATGTGTTAAGAAGGTTAATCCTGCTGCACCCCTGGTTTTGCTCCGGTATCGTTCGCAAAAAGCAACGTGTTTCGTTTGCGATTCAATATCATTTGGGCTAGGGGCGTGTCATGAGTGGTTGCAAAGGTATGGGGAACCCGGGGCGGGTTCGTGGATGGCTGGTGCTGGGCTTGCTGGCGCCGTTTTCAGTGTCGGCACTGGCTGAAACGGTCGCGACCCAGGCTGCGGCCGACGGCTCGCTGGACCTGCCGGCACTGACCATCGAGGGCAACCGCCTGTACGACATGCTGCCCTCCGAAGCCACCGGCGGCTACAGCGTCGACGCTGCCACCGTGGGCACCAAGACGCCGGCTGCGCTCAAGGACATCCCCCAGTCGATCACCGTCTACACCCAGGACTACGTCAAGGACCGCCAGTTCGTGCACCTGGACGACCTGGCCAAGTACACCGCCGGCCTGCGTACCCTGACCAACGACAGTGGCCGTTCGTCGATCTACGCCCGTGGCTACGAGTACAGCGAGTTCAACATCGACGGCCTGCCGGCACCGATGGCCAGCATCTTCGGCACCGTGCCGTCACTGGCAGCCTTCGACCGGGTCGAAATCATGCGCGGCCCGGCGGGGCTGTTCAGCAGCACCAGCGAGCTGGGTGGCGTGGTCAACATGGTGCGCAAGCGCCCCACCGCCGAATTCCAGGGCCACATCGAGGGCAGCTATGGCACCTGGGACACCAACCACGAGGAAATCGACCTGAGCGGGCCGCTGGATGAGGCCGGCCGCGTGCGTGGGCGCTTCATTGCCTCGCGTGACGACACCAATGGCGAGGTCGACTACAACGCCAACACCAGCAACAGCTACTATGGCGCGCTGGACATCGACCTGGACGCAGACACCACCCTGTCGTTCGGCCTGATCCACGAGGTGAAGAACATCACCCCGCACAACGGCTACCCGGCCACGTTGTCCGGCGAGGTGCCCGATTTCAGCCACTCGCGCTTCCTCGGTGCCGACTGGAACTACTTCGATGGCAAGACCACCGACCTGGTCGCCGAGCTGACCCATCGCTTCGACAACGGCGGCTACGGCCGGGTCGCTGCCCGTGGTTCGCACCGCGACACCAACTACCTGTATGCCTTCACCGCGACCAACGCCACCACCGGGGCCAACTCCGAGCGTGCCAGCGCCCGCGACTTCACCCAGGACACCTACTCGCTCGACGCCAGCTACAGCCAGCCGTTCGAAACCTTCGGCCAGGTCAGCGAGTTCGTGGTGGGTACCGACTACAAGAACTACGACACCGAATACCTGAACGGCACCACCAA
This sequence comes from Pantoea sp. Tr-811, assembly GCF_011752535.1. Taxonomy (NCBI): domain Bacteria; kingdom Pseudomonadati; phylum Pseudomonadota; class Gammaproteobacteria; order Enterobacterales; family Erwiniaceae; genus Pantoea; species Pantoea sp. Tr-811. The sequence continues at coordinate 156,191 of NZ_VWXJ01000009.1, read as the reverse complement.
CCTGGGTAGCATCAACGTCAACACCTATTCGCCGACGCGCTTCAACAAGCCATCGCCGAACTACAGCACCGAAACCGGCATGCAAGAGGAAGAGTACGGCCTGTACTCCAAGGTCACCTTCCGCCCGGTCGAGCGCCTGGCGCTGATCGCCGGTGGCCGTTTCAGCTGGTACAGCGGCGATTTCTACACCACGACGCTGAGCAGCGGCTCGACGGTCGACGACAGCAAGCGTGTGAATGGCCGCTTCACCCCCTATGGCGGTGTGGTGTACGACCTGACCGACAACCATGCGCTGTACGCCAGCTACTCGCAGGTGTTCAAGCCGCAGTCGGATACCGACGGCAATGGCCGGGTGCTCAAGCCGCGCCAGGGCGAGCAATATGAGTTCGGCCTCAAGAGCAGCTACTTCGGTGGCGACCTGAACACGCGCTTCTCGGTGTTCCGCCTGACCGACAAGAACCGCGCCAGCACCGAATACGATGCTGACGGTGTCGATACCGGTTTCTCGGTGGCCTCCGGCAAGACCCGGGTCAAAGGCGCCGAGGTGGAAGTGAGCGGCAAGTTGACGCCGAACTGGGAGCTGCTGGCCGGTTACACCTGGATGGAAACCGAGACGGTCAAGGGCGATGCGGAGACGACGTTCTTCATCATGCCGCGCAACCAGGCATCGCTGTGGAGCAAGTACACCATCAGCCAGGGGCCGCTGACCGGTTTGGCCATTGGCGGTGGGGTGTCGGCGATGAGCAACTTCTACGCTGAGAACGGTGGGGTGCGCATCGATGCGCCGGGGTATGCGACCGTGGATGCGATGTTGTCGTACCCGGTGACCTCGAAGCTGACCGCGACCTTCAACGTCAATAACCTGTTCGACCGGGATTACCTGTCGCGGGTGGGGTCGACCTCCACGTTCAACTTCTATGGGCCATCGCGCAGCATGATGGTCGGGGCGCGGTATGACTTCTAAGTTCAGAAAATTCCCGTTGTTTGTAGTCCACTTCTGAATTAGCTTCCTAGCGCCCTTGGGCCATTGCGGTGGTGTTCTTGGCGGCATAGGTGGCCCGGTCGTTGCCAAAACAGCGACCGGTCCTGCAAGCCCGCTGAGAACCGATGTTGATCACCGACGTTCAGTGGTACGCCATTGAACTCGCTCTATGGTGGCTGCGTACGGGAGGTTTTCGAACCTGCCGGTTTTCGTTCTCCCGGTCTTGCAGACCCGTACGTGGCCGCCACCCATCACACTGCAAGTCATGAGTGGCGGCTCTATGTAACCCATATGAGAACGCCACTATGTCAAAGATTGTCCCAGACCCACCCATTATTCCGCATCGAACCGGGTATCCCCTGCCAGGATGCCCGCGAACAGGCTTCGGAATTGATGGGCTATGTACGGGAGCTGACCATCCTCGGCCTGATGGACGAGAAACCGATGATGATTTGGGCCTCGCACTATCTGAGCGCGATGGCCAAGGCGCGGATGGATGATGCCGAATTGGGGATGAGGCAGTGATCGGTCAGGCCTGGTAGCGCATAACGGCGGCCAGGTGTTCGTCGGCAGATGTGCAGCGCCTATGACATCGAGCGCCGCCCGCGCGGCGCATCGCGAGCTGCGCTCGCTCCTACGGTTTCTGCACATCGGTAGGAGCGAGCAAAGCTCGCGATGCGCCGCGCAAGCGGGGCTCTATCTGACAGGCATTAAAAAGCCGGCTTGTGGCCGGCTTCTCGGGGACGGTTCCGACTAATTTATGGTAAGCCGCAACCGCCTTAACTGTGTGGCCATCAAGGGCCTGAAAGAGATGGCTGACGGTCGTGTGGAACGTCGCCGAGCCCTCTGGAACGCGGTTTGCACCGGCCGGGGCTGAATGTGCCGCGTAGCATACAAGGGCTGGGCCAGGATGCCCAGCAAAAATTGGCACACGTTGTGTCACCCCGGGCGGCGCTGGCGGAAATGCGACCAGTGGAATACCCAACCCAGCACTTCCAGGCCCTGCACCAGGCATTGCGTGGGGGTGTAGCGCTCCACCATGTAGTTGCCCTGGTTGTGGCTGTGCAGGCACAGCAGGCGGTTATGCCCGATGCTCAAGCTGTGCACCCGCAGCTTGCCATTGTGGCGCAGGGCGTAGGTTTCGCCGTCGACCACCTCGGTCTGGCTCAGGTCCACTGCCAGAATCGCATCGCGAGGAATCCACGGGGCCATGTTGGCTGCCGGCATGGCCACGCAGATGGCGCTGTCTTCCGGCACGCCCAATACCTGCAGCGCTTCGGCCGGTAGCACCATGTGATAGCCGTCGACCCCCACCAACTCGCCTTCGTGCACCACATGGTAGGGCACCTGCAACAACGGCGCCCCAGGGGTGGTCAGGGTGGTTGGCGCCACCTCCCGGGCCGGGCGCGACGGGCTCATGCGCAGCAGCGGGTTGGGGTGCTTGGGGCCTTCGCCGGTGCGCAGCCAGCGCCGGTGCACACTGAACAGGTCGGCCAGCTCATCGATGCGGGCCAGGGGAATGCCGCGCTTGAACCAGTTGTTCACGTGCTGCGACGTGACGCGGCGCTGGGCGGCGAAATCGGAAGGGGATAGGCCACATTCTTGGAGCAGGGCCTTGAGGCGATCACCGGATGTGTTCATGGCGGCGAGTGTAGCGGCGCGGTGCCAGCAGGGGTATCAACCCAATGTTGACGCAGGCTGTAGGAAAACGCCCAAGATGTAGGAGGCTGGTGTAGGACGCCGTAGGAATTTTTACCTTTTACCTGCAAAACGCCCATAAAAAACCCCGCCGTAGCGGGGTTTTCCTGCAAAACGGTATCAGCCTTTGTAGGCAGCAACCGATTTGGTGATCGCAGCGCGGGCGGCGTCAGCGCCTTCCCAGCCTTCGATCTTGACCCACTTGCCCTTCTCCAGATCCTTGTAGTTGGCGAAGAAGTGCTCGATCTGCTGGATCAGCAGGGCTGGCAGGTCGGTGTATTCCTTCACGTCGACATACAGCTGGCTCAGCTTGTCGTGAGGAACGGCGATGACCTTGGCGTCGCCGCCGCCGTCGTCGGTCATGTTCAGCACGCCAACCGGGCGAGCGCGGATCACCGAGCCAGGGGCAACTGGGTACGGGGTGACGACCAGCACGTCGAGCGGATCACCGTCGTCGGCCAGGGTGTTCGGGATGAAGCCGTAGTTGGCCGGGTAGAACATCGGGGTGGCCATGAAACGGTCGACGAACAGGGTGTCGCTGTCTTTGTCGATTTCGTATTTGATCGGCGCGTGGTTGGCCGGGATCTCGATGGCGACGTAGATGTCGTTCGGCAGGTCTTTGCCCGCCGGAATCTTGCTGTAGCTCATTGGGCAGTGCCCCCGTGTTTGATCAAAAAAGTGGCGGCGATTATAGGCACATTCCGCCAGGCCATGCCACGCCTGGCCTGATCTGCGGCGTGAGTGGCGGGCGCATCAGGCGTGGCTTTCGCGGTACTCCGGGTGCTCGGCCTGCAACTGCTCAAGGCGCGCCAGCGGGTCTTGCCGGTAGAACAGCGACAGCTGCTGGTACACCTGTGGATACGCCTGGTGCAGCAGGTCGGGGGCGCTGAAAAAGTACTCGCTGGTGACGGCGAAGAACTCCGCCGGGTTTTCCGCGGCGTACGGGTCGATGGCGGTTTGCGCGTCGGGGTCGGCGTCGAGCTGGCGGTTGAGGTCATCGAAGGCCTGTTGCATGGCCGCCGCCCAGTCTTCCACACGCATGCCTGGGTGCAACGGCGGCAGGCCGTTGGCGTCGCCGTTGAGCATGTCCAGCTTGTGCGCCAGTTCGTGAATCACCAGGTTGTAGGCTTCCCACCCGCCGCTGGCCAGTACCCCGGCCCAGGCCAGGATCACCGGGCCTTGTTGCCAGGCCTCGCCACTGTGCTCGGCGTCCCACACATGCTCCACGCCGCTGGCGTCGCGGTGGCGCTGCGGGCTCTTGAAGTCGTCGGGGTAGAGGATGATCTCGTGGAAACCCTGGTACCAGTTCAGCTCGCCCAGGTGCAGCAGCGGCAGCTGGGCTTGGGCGGCGAGGAACAGCCGCTGCTGGTCGTCCAGTTCCACCCCGGGCAGGGTGGTCAGGTGCTTGTCGAGCAGAAACAGGATGCAGGCCTCACGCAGCCACTGGTCTTCGGCGGGGCTGATGCCATCGAGCATGGGCAGGCGCTCGCGGATGGCCTGCCATTGCTGCGGCGCCACCGGGTAGCGCGCCAGGGTACGCTTGCGCCGCCAGGCGCTGAACGACCACATGCCCGGTCAGTGGGCTGCCGTGCGGCTGAAACGCCCGCGCAGCAGGCCGAGGATCATCGGTACCAGCGACAGCACGATGATGCCCACCACCATCAGCGACAGGTGCTGCTTGATGAACGGCACGTTGCCGAAGAAGTAGCCCAGGGTCACCAGGCCGCCGACCCACAGCAGGGAACCTGCCACGCTGAAGGTCAGGAAACGTGGGTAATGCATGTGGGCGATGCCGGCGACGAACGGTGCGAAGGTACGCAGGATCGGCAGGAAGCGCGCCATGGTCACGGTCTTGCCGCCATGGCGGTCATAGAACTCGTGGGTGCGCTGCAGGTAATCGCGGCGGAAGATCTTCGAATTGGGGTTGCTGAACAGTTTTTCCCCCGTGGTGCGGCCAATGATGTAGTTGGTGCTGTCGCCCAGGATGGCCGCTGCCATCAGCAGGCCCGCCAGCAGGACAGGGTCCATGCCGCCACCGGCGGCCACGGCGCCGGCAATGAACAGCAGCGAGTCGCCCGGCAGGAACGGCATCACCACCAGGCCGGTTTCGCAGAAGATCACGGCGAAGAGGATGGCGTAGATCCAGGGGCCGTAGTTGGTGACCAGCAGATCGAGGTAGGTATCGAGATGCAGGATTAAGTCCAGCGGGTTGAATTCCATGTACAGCACCTGTGTTCTGACCCGCCGATACGGGCACGCGATGACGGGCTATGCCCTGGGTGTTGGCATCATTTCCTGGCGTGGGGGTAAAAATTCACACGCGACAGAGGGGCATTATACGGCGAAGTGGAAAACCTGCCCGGTGAGTTTGTAGCGGGGGGTTACCGCATGAGCCTGCACCGGCCTCTTCGCGGGCTTGCCCGCGAAGAGGCCGGTGCAGGTCACTCGTGGCTGATCGGCAATACGTAGTTTTCGAACTCGGTGTCCTTGCGGAAGCCGATCGACTCGTAGGTCTTGCGCGCCACCTCGTTGTTGGCGGTGGTCGATACCCGCATGCGCACGGCCTGGGTTTCCCGGGCCATCTTCTTGGCTTCACGCATCAAGTGGTCGGCCACCAGCATGCGCCGCGAGTCCTCGGCGACGAAGATGTCGTTGAGAATCCATACCCGTTTGAGCGAAAGCGAGGAAAAACTCGGGTACAGCTGGCAAAAGCCAAGCAACTTGCGCTCATCGTCCAGGGCGATGGCCAGGTAGATCACCGATTCGCCACGCTTGAGGCGCTTTTCCAGGAAGGCGCGGGAGCTGTCTGGGTAGGGAAGCTCACCATAGAACTCGCGATAGCGGACGAACAGCGGGGTGAGCAGGTCGAGGTGTTCCAGGGTTGCCTTGATAATGCGCATGTGCGGCCCTCAGAGTCCATTTGGGGAAACAGCGGATTGCCAGCGGTTCTACAGGGGGGAATCCTGCCCCAATGCTGGCCTTCTGCGCAATCCGCCTTGCGTGACAGCTTGTTTACCCTTCGCCAAGCAGGAAATTGCCGCGGGCACCTGCCGGTTGCTCGCTGGCGATACTATGGACTTCGGCTTCATCCTTCAGGTTCACGCCCGACAGCTGCCGGCGGCAGGCTTCGCGCATCAGGTATAGCAGGCGGTGGGCGGCCATGCCGTAACTCAGGCCCTCCAGGCGAATATTGGAAATGCAGTTGCGGTAGGCGTCGGTCAGGCCAACTTTCGGCGCATAGGTGAAGTAAAGCCCCAGGCTGTCGGGTGAACTGAGGCCTGGGCGCTCACCGATCAGTATCACGGTCATGCGTGCCCCCAGCAGTTCACCCACTTCATCGGCCACCGCCACCCGGCCTTGCTCCACCAGCACCACCGGTGCGCTGCGCCAGCCATCGGCGCTGGCCTGTTCCTCGAAGCGCGCCAGGAACGGCAGGGTATGACGGTGCACGGCCAGGGCCGAAAGGCCGTCGGCGACCACGATGGCCAGGTCGACGCCCCCGGGGTTGGCCTGGGCATGCTGGCGCAGCGTGGCGGCGGAGTCGTCGCTCAGGCGCCGGCCCAGGTCCGGGCGCTGCAGGTATTGGTGGCGATCGCTGGCGGCACTGTGCAGCACCAGGCTGTCACGGCCACGTGCCGTGAGCTGTTCACACAGCGCCGCGTGGTCGAAGGCCAGGTGCACGGCATCGCGGGCCTGGGCATGGGCGAACTGGAAATCCAGTTGTGCGGCAGTGGGCAGGCTGGTGCCGCAGCGGCCCAGGGCGATGCGCGCCGGGGTCAGGTCGCGCAGGGCCAGCCAGGGGCTTTGCGGGTGCGAGGTGGGCGTACGGTGTGCCATGGTCAGCTCCTATGCCAACTGCGCCAGGGCCTGGCGGAACGCCGGCGGCAGGTTGTCGCCAAAGCGCACGCGGCCATCGGCCTGGGTGAAGATGCCGGTGCGCTGCAGCCAGGCCTCGAATTCCGGCCCGGGCTTGAGGCCCAGGGTCTGGCGCGCATACAGCGCGTCGTGGAACGAGGTGGTCTGGTAGTTGAGCATGATGTCGTCCGAGCCCGGAATGCCCATGATGAAGTTGATCCCGGCCACGCCCAGCAGGGTCAGCAGGGTGTCCATGTCGTCCTGGTCGGCTTCGGCGTGGTTGGTGTAGCAGATGTCGCAGCCCATCGGCACGCCGAGCAGCTTGCCGCAGAAATGGTCCTCCAGGCCTGCACGGATGATCTGCTTGCCGTTGTACAGGTATTCCGGGCCGATGAAACCGACCACGGTGTTGACCAGGAACGGCTTGAAGTGGCGGGCCACGGCGTAGGCGCGGGTTTCGCAGGTTTGCTGGTCGACACCGTGGTGGGCATTGGCCGACAGGGCGCTGCCCTGGCCGGTTTCGAAATACATCAGGTTCTGCCCCAGGGTGCCGCGCTTGAGCGACAGGCCGGCTTCGTAGCCTTCCTGCAATACATTGAGGTTGATGCCGAACCCGGCGTTGGCTGCCTCGGTACCGGCAATCGACTGGAACACCAGGTCCAGCGGCACGCCGCGGTTGATGGCCTCGATCGAGGTGGTGACGTGGGTCAGCACACAGGCCTGGGTGGGGATGTCGTAGCGCTGGATGATGGCGTCGAGCATTTCCAGCAGGGCACAGATCGAGGCGATGCTGTCGGTGGCCGGGTTGATGCCGATCATGGCATCGCCGTTGCCGTACAGCAGGCCGTCGAGGATGCTGGCGGCGATACCGGCCGGCTCGTCGGTGGGGTGGTTGGGCTGCAGCCGGGTCGACAGCCGCCCGCGCAGGCCCATGGTGCCGCGAAAGCGTGTGACCACGCGGATCTTCTGCGCCACCAGCACCAGGTCTTGCACGCGCATGATCTTCGACACCGCGGCGGCCATTTCCGGGGTCAGGCCGGGGGCCAGGGCGCGCAGGCTGTCCTCATTGGCCTCATCGCCCAGCAGCCAGTCACGCAGGCCGCCAACGGTCAGGTGGCTGACCGGGGCGAAGGCCTGGGCATCGTGGGTGTCGACGATCAGCCGGGTGATCTCGTCCTGTTCGTAGGGGATAAGCGCTTCATTGAGAAAGTGCTTCAGGGGGATGTCGGCCAGCGCCATCTGCGCGGCCACCCGCTCGCCGTCGTTGGCCGCGGCGACGCCGGCCAGGAAGTCGCCGGAACGGGCCGGGCTGGCCTTGGCCATCACGTCCTTGAGGCTGTCGAAGCGGTAGACCAGCTGGCCTACCGTGTGTACGAAAGCTGTCATACAGAATCTCCAGGGCCGCGGGCTGGCCCGCGGCAGGTGGCGGCAATCAGTGCAAGGCTTGTTCGGCCTTCTGGATCGCGGCGAATTCCTCTTCCGGTGTGCCCGCCACCAGGTGGTGGCGGCTGTAGAACGCAAAGTAGGCGATCAGCACGGCGTAGATCACCGCTGCGCCAATCACCACCCGTGGGTCGACCAAAAAGCCCGCGACCACGGCAATGCAGGCCAGCACCAGGGCCAGGCCCGAGGTGAAAATGCCGCCCGGAGTGCGGTAGGGGCGTTCCATCTTCGGCCGGCGAATGCGCAGGGTGATGTGCGCGGCCATCATCAGCACATAGGACAGTGTGGCACCGAATACCGCCACCAGGATCAGCAGGTCGCCCTGGCCGGTCAGCGACAGGGCAAAGCCGATGATGCCGGGAATCACCAAGGCCATGACCGGTGCCTTGCTCTTGTTGGTTTCCGAGAGTTTGCGCGGCAGGTAGCCGGCGCGCGACAGGGCGAAGATTTGCCGCGAATAGGCGTAGATGATCGAGAAGAAGCTGGCGATCAGGCCCGCCAGGCCCACCAGGTTGACGAAGCCGCCCATCCAGGTGGAACCGCCGTAGGCCTTGGCCAGTGCCTCGACCAGTGGGTTGCCCGAGGCTTTGAGCGCTTCGGAACCAGCGCCGCCGGGGCCGACAATGAGAATCAGCAGGGCAAAGGCCAGCAGCACCAGCATCGCGCCGATCAGCCCGCGTGGCAGGTCGCGCTTGGGGTTCTTGGTTTCCTCGGCCGCCAGTGGCACGCCTTCGACCGCCAGGAAGAACCAGATCGCGTAGGGAATCGCCGCCCACACCCCGACATAGCCGAACGGCAGGAAGCTGCTGGCACCCGCGGCGTTCGTCTGGGCGATGTCGAACAGGTTGGCTGCATCAAAATGGGGCACCATGGCCACCAGGAACACGGCCAGGGCGATGGCGGCGATGGCGGTGATGATGAACATCAGCTTCAGCGCCTCGCCGACGCCAAAAATGTGGATGCCGATGAACACCACGTAGAAGGCCAGGTAGATCATCCAGCCACCGATGCCGAACAGCGACTGGCAGTAGGCGCCGATGAACGTGGCGATGGCGGCGGGGGCGATGGCGTATTCGATGAGGATCGCCGTGCCAGTGAGGAAACCGCCCCAGGGCCCGAAGGCGCTGCGGGCAAAGCCGTAGCCACCGCCGGCGGTGGGGATCATCGACGACAATTCAGCCAGCGAGAAGCACATGCACAGGTACATGGTGGCCATCAGCAAGGTGGCGAGGAACATGCCGCCCCAGCCGCCCTGGGCCAGGCCGAAGTTCCAGCCGGCGTAGTCGCCGGAAATCACGTAGGCCACGCCCAGGCCCACCAGCAGCACCCAGCCGGCGGCGCCTTTTTTCAGTTCACGTTGCTGGAAATAGTCGGAACCGACCTTTTCGAAGTCGACGGAAGACCCTGCCGGCGCGCCGGCGGAATGATCGCTTGGCATAGTTTCACCTGTTCTTTTTCTTGGTGGCCGGAGGGGTTCCGGGCCGATGGTGATGGGTGGTGCAGGAAGCGGGCCAGGGCGGTTGGCGCCCTGGTTTTGCAGGTCGCGCCTCTTCGCGGGGCAAGCCCGCTCCTACAAGGAGATGAACATCATTTGTAGGAGCGGGCTTGCCCCGCGAAAAAGGCGACGCGGTCTTAGAAGAAGCCCAGCGGGTTGATGTCGTAGCTCACCAGCAGGTTCTTGGTCTGTTGGTAATGGTCGAGCATCATCTTGTGGGTTTCACGGCCAACCCCGGACTTCTTGTACCCGCCGAACGCGGCATGCGCCGGGTACAGGTGGTAGCAGTTGGTCCACACCCGGCCGGCCTTGATGCCACGGCCCATGCGGTAGGCGCGGTTGATGTCGCGGGTCCACACCCCAGCGCCCAGGCCGAACTCGGTGTCGTTGGCAATGGCCAGGGCTTCGGCTTCGTCCTTGAAGGTGGTGACGCTGACCACCGGGCCGAAGATTTCCTCCTGGAACACGCGCATGCGGTTGTTGCCCTTGAGCAGGGTGGGCTGGATGTAGTAACCGGTGGCCAGCGCCCCTTCGAGTTTTTCCACCTTGCCGCCGGTCAGCAGCTCGGCGCCTTCCTTCTGGGCGATGTCGAGGTAGGAGAGGATTTTCTCGAACTGCTGCTGCGAGGCCTGGGCGCCGACCATGGTGTCGGTGTCCAGCGGGTCGCCACGCTTGATCTGCAGCACCTTCTTCATCACCACTTCCATGAACTGCGGGTAGATCGACTCCTGCACCAAGGCGCGCGACGGGCAGGTGCACACCTCGCCCTGGTTGAAGAACGCCAGCACCATGCCTTCGGCGGCCTTGTCGATGAAGCTCGGCTCGGCCTGCATGATGTCTTCGAAGTACACGTTGGGCGACTTGCCGCCCAGCTCGACGGTGGAAGGAATGATGTTCTCGGCGGCGCACTTCATGATGTGCGAGCCCACCGGGGTGGAGCCGGTGAAGGCGATCTTGGCGATGCGCTTGCTGGTGGCCAGCGCTTCACCGGCCTCGCGGCCATAGCCCTGCACCACGTTCAGTACGCCTTTGGGCAGCAGGTCGCCAATCAGCTCGACCAGCACGCTGATGCCCAGCGGGGTTTGCTCGGCGGGCTTGAGCACCACGCAGTTGCCGGCGGCCAGGGCCGGGGCGAGCTTCCACGCGGCCATCAGGATCGGGAAGTTCCACGGAATGATCTGCCCTACCACGCCCAGCGGTTCGTGGATGTGGTAGGCCACGGTGGTTTCGTTGATTTCGGCCGCGCCGCCTTCCTGGGCGCGGATGCAGCCGGCGAAGTAGCGGAAGTGGTCGACGGCCAGTGGAATGTCGGCGTTCAGGGTTTCGCGGATCGGCTTGCCGTTGTCCCAGGTTTCGGTGATGGCCAGCACTTCGAGGTTCTGCTCGATGCGGTCGGCGATGCGCAGCAGGACATTGGAGCGGTCCTGGACCGAGGTGCGGCCCCAGGCGTCGGCTGCGGCGTGGGCGGCATCCAGGGCCTTGTCGATGTCTTCGGCAGTGGAACGGGGGAATTCGGCGATCGGCTGGCCGTTCACCGGGGACGTATTGGTGAAGTATTCACCCTTTACCGGAGGAACGAACTCACCACCGATGTAGTTGCCGTAGCGGCTCTTGAAGGAAACCTTCGCGCCTTCGGTACCGGGATGTGCGTAACGCATGGTGTGTCTCCTGGCTGTTATGTTTGTTGAGGAGTTGAAAAGCGTAGAGCAAAGGTTGGGCCAGCGTGGTGCACGCCTGTGGAATCAATGGCTTAGGCCCCGTTGCGGGGCGCGCTGAAGGGCCTGTGTGTCAGCCCTGGCACGCCCTGGGTGACACTTTGTGCCGTTTGCGACACGTTGCAGGTGGCTGCATTGCAAAGGCTGCGCGGGTGGAGGATGCTGGGGGAAGTCTCTATCTGCGGAGAACAACAACACCATGCAGAGCAACCCCTTCAGCCGCCATGCCCAGCAGGTGCACACCGTGGCGCGTGGCCAGGCCGACAGTGACCCCTCGATTGCCCGCTCGTGGCTGCGTTGCCTGGACGACTATCACCTCGACCCTTCGGTCAGCGAGGCGCCGGTGGTGCTGGAGCATGGCCGCTTGCTGGAAAGCCGCGAGCGCCTGCGCCAGGTGCTGAAAATTGCCGACCACGAGATGAACAGCCTGCACCAGCAGCTATCCGGTGCTGGCCACGCGGTGCTGCTGACCGACGCCCGTGGGGTGATTCTCAACTGTGTCACCGCCCCCAATGAACGGCGCAACTTCGAGCACGCCGGGCTATGGCTGGGTGCAGACTGGAGCGAGGCGCGCGAGGGCACCAATGGCATCGGCACCTGCCTGGTCGAGCGCCAGGCCCTGACCATTCACCAGAACGAGCACTTTCGTGGCCGCCACACCGGGCTGACCTGCTCGGCCAGCCCGGTGTTCGACCCCCACGGTGAGCTGCTGGCCGTGCTCGACGTGTCCTCGGCGCGGCCGGATGTGTCGCGCCAGAGCCAATTCCACACCATGGCGCTGGTCAACCTTTCGGCGAAGATGATCGAAAGCTGTTACTTCCTGCGCCATTTCGAGCAGCACTGGTTGTTGCGTTTTCACTTGCAGGCCGAATCGGTGGGCCTGTTCAGCGAAGGCTTGCTGGCGTTCGATGGCGATGGCCGGATCTGCGCCGCCAACCAAAGCGCGCTGAACCTGCTGGGCACCGTTCGTGGCGGTGTGCTGGGCAAACCGTTGGACAGGTTCTTTGCCTGCAGCCATGACGAACTGTTCAGCCGCGCCACCCCTGGCGGCAGCACTGCCTGGCCGCTGCGCACCCGTGATGGCCGCCAGGTGTTCGCCAGCCTGCGCGGGCAGGCCAGGGTGCCGGTGTGGTCAGTGCCGGGCAGCCTTGCCGAGGCCCGGGCACCGGCGCAGCCGGGCATTTGCCTGTTGGACCCGGCGCTGCAGCAGGACTTTCACCGTGCCGTGAAGGTGTTCGAGCGCGACGTTCCATTGCTGCTGCGCGGTGAAACCGGCTGCGGCAAGGAGGCATTCGCCCAGGCCGTGCACCGGGCCAGCCAGCGTAGCGCCAAGCCGTTCGTGGCGGTGAACTGCGCGTCGATACCCGAAAGCCTGATCGAGAGTGAGTTGTTCGGCTACCGCGGCGGCAGCTTCACCGGTGCGCGCAAGGAGGGCATGCGCGGCAAGTTGCTGCAGGCCGATGGTGGCACCTTGTTGCTCGACGAGATCGGCGACATGCCCCTGGCCCTGCAGACCCGCCTGTTGCGGGTGCTCGAAGAGCGCCAGGTGGTGCCCATCGGCGGCGAGGCCCAGGCGGTGGATGTGCGTATCGTCAGTGCCACCCACCGGGATTTGCTGGAGCGGGTGGAGCAGGGCAGTTTCCGTGAAGACCTGTACTACCGGCTCAATGGGCTGGAGGTGGCGCTGCCGGCAGTGCGTGAGCGCACTGACAAGGAGGCGTTGCTGGATTTCCTGCTGCACCAGGAGGCGCATGGGCAGGGGGTTCGCCTGGCGCCCGAGGCACGGCAGGCACTGCTGGCGTTTGCCTGGCCGGGGAACGTGCGGCAGATGCGCAATGTGTTGCGTACCCTGGTGGCCCTGTGCGAAGACAACCTGATCCGCCTCCCTGACCTCCCCGCCATTGTAGGAGCGGGCTTGCCCCGCGAATGCGTCCAATCAGGTAATGAAGCTGTCGAGTCAGCCCCTTTCGCGGGGCAAGCCCGCTCCTACAAGGCAGGTGGTGAACTGCTGCAGGACGCCGAGCGCCAGGCGTTGATGGAAATACTGGAGGCAAAACACTGGCACCTGACCCGGGTCGCCGAGCACTTGGGCATCAGCCGCAATACCTTGTATCGAAAACTGCGCAAACACGGCATCGCCAGGGGCGCCTGAGCAAAACACCGGGTGCGAATTCCTGCGCCCTGGGCTACCCTGCCTCGAAGTTTTGCGAGGTCGACCATGCACATTCATATTCTCGGTATTTGCGGCACTTTCATGGGTTCGCTGGCGGTGCTGGCCAAGGAACTTGGCCACCGTGTCACCGGCTCCGACGCCAACGTCTACCCGCCCATGAGCACTCAGCTCCAGGCCCAGGGCATCGAGCTGACCCAGGGCTACGACCCGGCCCAGCTGGACCCGGCACCGGACCTGGTGGTGATCGGCAACGCCATGTCGCGGGGCAACCCAGCGGTGGAATATGTGCTGAACAAGGGCCTGCCCTACGTTTCCGGCCCCCAGTGGCTGGCCGACCATGTGCTGCAGGGCCGTTGGGTATTGGCCGTGGCCGGCACCCATGGCAAGACCACCACCAGCAGCATGCTGGCCTGGGTGCTGGAGCACGCTGGCATGAGCCCGGGCTTTTTGATTGGCGGTGTGCCACAGAACTTCTCGGTGTCGGCGCGCCTGGGCGGCACGCCGTTCTTCGTGGTCGAGGCCGACGAATACGACAGCGCCTTCTTCGACAAGCGTTCGAAGTTCGTGCACTACCACCCGCGCACGGCGATCCTCAACAACCTCGAATTCGATCACGCAGACATCTTCCCAGACCTGGCATCGATCGAGCGGCAATTCCACCACCTGGTGCGCACCATTCCAAGCGAAGGCCTGGTCATTCACCCCACCACCGAGCACGCCCTGGAGCGGGTTATCGGCATGGGTTGCTGGACCCCGGTACAGACCACTGGCGCCGGTGGCCAGTGGCAGGCGCGCCTGCTCAGTGACGACGGCTCGCGCTTCGAAGTGCTGTTCGAAGGTGAAGCCCAGGGCGTGGTGGACTGGGGCCTGACCGGCCAGCACAACGTCGCCAACGCCCTGGCCACCTTGGCCGCTGCCCGCCACGTGGGCGTGGTGCCAGCCATGGGCATCGAAGGCCTGAGCGCGTTCAAGAGCGTCAAGCGGCGCATGGAAAAGGTTGCCGAAGTGCAGGGCGTGACCATCTATGACGACTTCGCTCACCACCCGACTGCCATCGCCACCACCCTCGACGGCCTGCGCAAGCGCGTCGGCGAGGCGCCGGTCATCGCCATCATCGAGCCACGCTCCAACTCCATGAAGCTGGGTGCCCACCGTGATGGCTTGCCGGAAAGCGTCAACGATGCCGACCAGGTCATCTGGTATGCCCCGGCCAACCTCGGTTGGGACCTGGCCGCCACCGCGGCCCTGTGCAAGGTGCCAAGCGTGGTGGCCGACAGCCTCGAAGGCATCATCGAGCGGGTGAAAGGCCAGGCGCGCCCAGGCACCCATGTGGTGATCATGAGCAACGGCGGCTTCGGCGGCCTGCACGGCAAGCTGGCCGAGGCCCTGAAGTGAGCGGGCCAGAGCGCATCACCCTGGCCATGACGGGCGCCTCTGGCGCACAGTATGGCCTGCGCCTGCTCGACTGCCTGGTGCGCGAGGACCGTGAGGTGCACTTTCTGATCTCCAAGGCCGCGCAGTTGGTGATGTCCACCGAAACCGACGTGGTGCTGCCGGCCAAGCCCCAGGCGATGCAGGCATTTCTCACCGAATACACCGGTGCTGCCGATGGGCAGATCCGTGTGTACGGCAAGGAAGACTGGATGTCGCCGGTGGCTTCGGGGTCGGGTGCGCCAGCGGCGATGGTGGTGGTGCCGTGTTCCACGGGCACGCTGTCGGCCATCGCCACCGGCGCCTGCAACAACCTGATCGAGCGTGCGGCCGACGTTACCCTCAAGGAGCGTCGCCAGCTGATCCTGGTGCCGCGCGAGGCTCCGTTCTCGACCATTCACCTGGAGAACATGCTCAAGCTGTCGCAGATGGGGGCGGTGATACTGCCGGCCGCGCCGGGCTTCTACCACCAGCCGCAAACCATCGATGACCTGGTCGACTTCGTGGTGGCGCGGGTACTCAACCTGCTGAACATTCCGCAGGACATGTTGCCGCGCTGGGGCGAGCATCATTACGGGGCGGATGATTGAAGCAGTTGCTGGCCGGGGCGTTGGCCATGCTGGTGCTTGGCGGGTGTGCTACGGTGCGCACCCTGGATGCCGGCAAGCCAGGGGCGCCGCTGGTGTATGCCGGAACGCGGCTGGACTTGTACGCGATCAATGGCGGGTGTTGCCCGAAGGATCACTTCGGGGCTGAGGCGCCGGCGTATCCGCGGCTGGATCTGCCTGGGAGCATGCTGCTCGATACCTTGCTGCTGCCGTTGTCCTTGCTGACGGCGGCCGGCGTTGGGTTCAACGCTCGGGGTGGTCTGTGAGGGCCCTTTCGCGGGGCAAGCCCGCTCCTACAGTGGGGTACATGCCTCTGTAGGAGCGGGCTTGCCTCGCGAAGAGGCCCTCACAAGCCGCCATCAATGCTTGCCCAGCTTGCGCAACTCATCCGACTCAACCACCCGCACCCCATCCTCTTCCTCCAGCGCCAAGCGCCACAGCGCCCGTGCCAGGGTGCAAGCCTCGATCCCCCGGTACTTACCCGGAATCAGCCTGGAAAACGGCGATGCCAACCGCTCGCCCAGCCGTGGCTCCGCCCGCTCACCCAGCAGCAGCGAAGGCCGGACGATGGTCAGCTGTGGCCAGTCCTGGGCCTTGAGCGCTTCTTCCATCTCGCCCTTGACCCGGTTATAGAAGATCGACGACTTGGGGTCGGCCCCAATCGCACTCACCACCAGCAGATGCCGTGCACCCATTTCCCGGGCACGCTTGCTGAACGCCACCACCATGTCCAGGTCGACCGCGCGGAAGGCCTGCTCCGAGCCTGCCTGCTTGATCGTGGTGCCCAGGCAGCAATAGGCGATATCCACTCGCCCGGCCAGCTGAGGGAGGAACACCGCCGGGTCACCCACCGGGTTTTCCAGGTGCGGGTGCTCGGCCAGGGGCCGCCTGGTCGGCGCCAGCACGCGGCTGATGGTTGGCTCGTTGAGCAGGCGGTCGAGCAGGTGCTCGCCGGTCAGGCCGGTAGCGCCGGCAAGCAGGACATGCTGAGGCGTCAAATACATGATGTCTCTCCCTTGTTACACACAAGCTTAGTGGCTGGCAGGGCTTTTTGCCTGTTCCTGCGCTTGCGCCTGCGCCGCATTGCGCAAGGCTTCCTCTGCCTGTTGCCGGCGCAAGCGCTGCCAATGTGCCAGTACTGCGGGCGGGGCCCAGAACTGGGGCTCGGAAGCCTCGAAACCTTCCCTGCGTTCTCGTTCGGCAACACTGCTGCGCGCCAGTTCAAACGCCTGTTTCAGGTCGTCGGTCTGGTTCAGCGCTTCGGCGAACAGGGCGTCGCCGAAGTAGGTGAAGTCGGCCTCCTCCGAACAGCCGAACGACACCCGGTCAGCGCGTGCGGCGGTCATGATCAGCGTGCGGTCGTCCTTGAGTGCCGGGATATAGCCCCCTGAATAACAGGCGGAGATGACAATGATCTTGTCGCGGTCCTTGAGGGGGGCGAGGGCGCTGGCCAGTTCGTCGGCGGACAGGTCGGCCAGCTGCAGGCGCGGCTGGTCGAGCACCAGTTGGTGGTCTTCGCTGCCGTGGCTGGTCAGGTAGATGAACACCAGGTCTTCCGGGCCGCTGCGTTCGGCCAAGGTGCGGGCGGCGCGGGTCAGGTTTTCGCGGGTGGCCATGGGCCGGGTCGCCATCTGGTCGCGGTGGTTCACCAAGGTGACCTGGCCGCGGGCGCCGAAACGCACCTTGAGCATGTTGCTCACGTAGTCGGCTTCGCGCAGGAACACGCTCTGCTGGCCATCACCGGCCAATACCAGGCTGTACAGCTGGATCGGCGTGGCCGAGCGTGGCACCTTGGCCAGCGCTTCGTCGAGCAGGCGGCCCTGGTTGAGCAGGGCCAGGTCCAGCGGGTCGGGCAGCAACTTGCCGTGCTGGTCGCGCACGCGCACGCCGTTGACCCAGTAGCCGCTTTCGACCAGGCCGTTGGCCAGGGTCAACTTGCCCTGGCCTTGGTAGGCGTCATTGTCGAAACCGCCGACATACTTGCTGCCATCGGGCAGCTGCAGGCTACCCTGGCCAGACAGGTGCCAGTCGGCAAAGCCGCCTTTGTAATGGCTGCCGTCGCTGCCCAGCAGTTCGCCTTCACCGAGCAGCGAGCCGTCCTTGAATTCGCCGATCCACACATCGCCATCGGCATTCTCATAGCGGCCGCGGCCTTCCAGGCGGTTATCCTTGAACTCACCGATGTACTGCTCGCCATCGACGCTGTCGTAGGTGCCGCTGCCTTGCAGCTGGCCATCGACGAAGCGGCCGCTGAACTGGTTGCCGCTGGCGTCACTGCGTACGCCGGCCCCATTGGGCTTGCCTTTGGCGAACAAGCCTTGGTAGCGGCTGCCGTCGGCCATTTCGAGCTCGCCGGCACCGTCGTACTGGTCGTCCTTGAACTGGCCACGGTAGCTCTGGTCGGCCTGCTTGAGGGTGCCTTCGCCGTCGCGCCGGCCATGGCTGAAGGTGCCGGCGTAGTGGCTGCCCGGCGTGGTCAGGTCGCCCAGGCCATGGAACAGGCCCTTGTCGAACTGGCCGCGGTAGATCTCGCCATTGCTGCCGCGCCATTCGCCCTGGCCGTGCCACTGGCCGTCCTTGAAGCTGCCGGCGTACCAACTGCCGTTGGGGTAGTCGATCCGCCCCTCGCCCTGCAACAGGCCGTCGACCACCTGGCCCCGGTAGCGGCCGCCATCGGGCAGGCGGGCGTCGGGCGGGGCCAGCGACTCGCCATCGCCACAGGCAGCGAGCATCAGGGACAGCGCGAGGGGGAGCAGTGGACGCATGGCGGAATCCGGGCACAAAGGTTTGCCGAGTATGCCGCAGAATACGGGGCGCAGGTATCTGTGACCCGACGGAAACAGCAGCTGCAACTCTGGTAGGAGAGAGCGCAGCTCGCGATGAGGCCGTCACAGGCAACCGAAATGGTCAGCGCCAGAGAAAGCATCGCGAGCTTTGCTCGCGCCTACGGGGAAGTGGGCAGCCTTTGGGTTCAGACGAAGCAGAGCGATAGCGGTTCGGCGATATAGGCCGGCTTCTCTTCGCCCTCGATCTCCAAGGTAACGGTGGCCTTGAGCAACCACTGCCCCGGTTTCTTCTCGGTCACTTCACCCAGGTCCACCTTCAACCGTACCTTGCTGTCCACTTTCACCGGCTGGATGAAGCGCACGCTGTCGAGGCCGTAGTTGACCACCATCTTCAGCCCCTCGGGCAGCACCAGGATGTCTTCCATCAGCTTGGGGATCAGCGACAAGGTCAGGAAACCATGGGCGATGGTGGTGCCGAAGGGCGTTTTGGCAGCCTTCGCCGGGTCCACATGAATGAACTGGAAGTCGCCCGTGGCTTCGGCGAACAGGTTGATGCGCTGCTGGTCGATCTTCAGCCAGTCGGAACGTCCCAGTTCCTTTCCAACGTACTGCGCAAGCTCGGTAACGGGTACATAGGGCATGGCGACTCTCCGGGTTGTCATTTGGTACGAGTGTGCAAGATCAGCACGCCGAACCGATTCAGTCAAGTTGACCACATTTCGGCGAATATCGGCTTACAGCCAGCCCGTGCTTATAATGGCCGGCATGGCCGAAGGAGATGCTTATGCTGTTGCGTGGTTTGACCTGGCTGGTGCTGTTTCAACTGCTGGGAACGGCGATCAACCACTTGTGCGTGCCGATCATCCCGGGGCCGATCATCGGCCTGCTGTTGCTGCTGTGTTTCCTCATGGCCCGGGGCGAGGTCGGCAAACCGTTGAACGAAGCCGCCAGCAGCCTGCTGCGTTACCTGCCGCTGTTGCTGGTGCCGCCAGCAGTGGGGGTGATGGTGTATGCCAAGGACATTGCCGCAGACTTCTGGGCCATCGCCGGCGCCTTGCTGATCTCCTGCCTGCTCACCCTGGTGTTCGTCGGCGTGCTGATGCAGAAGCTCATGCACCGCCAGGGCAAACACGAGGAGCAGCCATGACCCTTGACTGGCAAGGCGCCCTGGAAGCGGTGATCCACCACCCGCTGTTCGGCATCGGCATCACCCTGGGGGCGTACCAGATCGTCCTGGCGGCCTACGAGAAAACCCGTTGGATCTTCCTCCAGCCCGTGCTGGTATCGATGCTGCTGGTGATCGGCGTGCTGCTCGCCTGCGGCATTGGCTATGGCGAATACCGCAAGAGCACCGAGATCATGAACATTCTGCTCGGCCCGGCCACCGTGGCCCTGGCCGTGCCGCTCTACCTCAACCTGCGGCGTATCCGCCAACTGTTCTGGCCGACTTTTACTACGCTGGTAATCGGAGGCCTGTTCGCCACGGTCTGCTGCCTGCTGCTGGGCTGGTGGTTCGGGGCCGAGCACATGATCCTGATGACCATGGCGCCGAAGTCGGTGACTTCGCCAATCGCCATGCTGGTGGCCGAGCAGATTGGCGGGGTGGCGGCCCTGGCGGCGGTGTTCGTGTTGATTACCGGGGTGATCGGGGCGATCTTCGGCCCGGCGCTGCTCAGCCGCCTGGGGGTGCGCAGCCCTGAGGCGCGCGGCATGGCGCTGGGCGTGACGGCGCATGCCGTGGGCACCTCGGTGGCTTTGCAGGAAAGTGACGAGTGCGGCGCCTTCGCCGCGTTGGCGATGAGCCTGATGGGGGTGGCCACGGCGGTGTTCCTGCCGTTGGCGGTCAGCCTGGTGGCTTGAGGAGTTGTGATGACGCTACCGCTGTTTCCTCTCAATACCGTGTTGTTTCCAGGGTGCCTGCTGGACTTGCAGATCTTCGAGGCGCGCTACCTGGACATGATCAGCCGCTGCATGAAGCAGGGCAGCGGCTTTGGCGTGGTGTGCATCGTCGAAGGCGAACAGGTGGGCAAGGCGCCGCCGGTGGTGGCGTCGATCGGTTGCGAGGCGCTGATTCGCGATTTCGTCCAACAGGACAACGGCCTGTTGGGCATCCGTGTGGAAGGCGTGCGGCGTTTCGAGCTGAGCCAAACCGAGGTGCAGAAGGACCAGTTGCTGCTGGGCGAGGTGCATTGGCTGGCGGAGCAGGCCGACAGCCCGCTGACCGAGCACGACGACGACCTGCTGGCGCTGCTGGTGGCACTGGGCGAGCACCCGATGGTCGAGGCGCTGGACATGCCCCGGGAGGTGGACGGGCGCCAGGCCCTGGCCAACCAGTTGGCCTACCTGCTGCCGTTCATGGAAGAGGACAAGCTTGATCTGCTGGCCATCGACTCACCGGGTGAGCGGCTTGAGGAAATCCAGAAGTTGCTGGAGCGGATCCAGGGTGAGTTGTTTGCCTGATCCGGCCCCTTCGCGGGGCAAGCCCGCTCCTACAATCGCGATGCGGAACCTGTAGGAGCGGGCTTGCCCCGCGAAAGGGCCCGCCCAGGCAACCTCAATACTGATAACGAAGCAGCGCATGCGGCAACGCATGCAGGGCAAAGAACGCCAGCAACGCCACGCACGCCGGCAATATCAGCCACCACACCCGCTGCGGCATTGCCGTCAGCGGCTGGCGGTACTGCACCAGGGTCAGGCTAAGCGCACACACGCAGCAGGCCAGCAACGCGCCAGCCATGATGTCGGTCGGCCAATGTGCCCCCAGGTACACCCGCGACAAGGCAATCGCCAGTGCCGGAATGCAGCCCAGCAGCACCCAGGTCAGGCGCATGCGCGGGGGCATGCCGCGCCCGGCCAGCACCGCCAGGGTCAGAAAGAACGCAAACGACGCCGAACTGTGCCCACTGGGCATGCTGTAGCTGGTCAGCGGGTCGCTCAGTACCTCCGGCCGGGCGCGGGCGAACAGCCATTTCAGCGAGCCATTGGCCAGTGCAGTGCCTATCAGCGTGCCGCCGGCGAACAGGGCATGGCGCCACTGCCGGGTGAGCAGCAGCAAGCCCGTCAGCACGCCACCCAGGTAGAACTGGGTCTTGAAGTCGCCTAGCCGCGTTACCAGCACCACGGCGCCGTCGATTACCTTGCTGCGGTGTTCCTGCACCAGTGTCATCACCCCCTGGTCGAAAGCCTGCAGGTACGGCCAGCCGAGGAACAGCGCCGTCAAGGCGATGAAGCTCAGCCCGGCGATCAACCTTGTCCCGTGGCGCTGGTCACGCACGCTGCTGTTGAGGCTCAGCCCGATCAGCACCGCCAGGGTGCCGGCAATGATCCCTGCATCCAGCCAGAACCCGTCCGGCAGTGGCAGGCGCATGGCCGCGCCCGTGGCCCAGCCGGGCAGCAGGTACGCCACCGACCAGCCGGCGGCGGCCAACAGGCTCACCGCAATGAAACGCGGCAGCGGCATGTCGAACATGCCGGCCACCATCGGCAACATCGGCCGCAGCGGGCCGATGAAGCGGCCTACCAGCAGGCTGGCGACGCCATAGCGCTGGAAGTAGGTTTCGGCGCTGCCTATCCATTCCGGGTGATGGCGCAGCAGGGGCAGGCGGCGGATGTTCTGGTGGAAATATTTGCCGATGGTGTACGACAGCGCATCGCCCAGCAAACCACCGAGAAAGCCCAGCAGCAAGGTTTCGCCAAGGCTGAACGCGCCGCTGCCGGCCAGTACCGCAACGGCGAACAGCAGCACCGTGCCGGGCACGATGATGCCGGCAATGGCCAGGCATTCCACGCAGGCAACCAGGAAAATCGCCAGGCCAAGCCACTGGGGGTTGGCGCTGAGCCAGCCGGTCAGGCTGTCGAGCCATTGGCCCATGGTTCAGGTTCCTTGTTCGAGGATAAAAAAGTCCCGCCCTTCGACTTGCCCACGGCGCAGCGGGTTCCGGGTACAGAAGCGGGCGTATTCGGCGTCAACGAAACGGTAGGGCAGGTGTTCGTCGCGGCCATGGGGAATGCCCAGGCGTGCAGCCTGGATGATCCGTGGCACGGCAATGGCGCAATCTTCGACGTACAGGCGCTCGGGGTCGAAGCGTTGCGCATCCCACTGCGCCACTTTCAGGCCCATGGCCTTGCACAGCAGGGTTTGCCCGGCGCACAGGCGTTCGGCCGGGCGCAGGTTGCCGCTGGCATCGGGGTTGTTCAGTTGCATCTGCGCCAGGCTGTTGGCATCGGAAAGCCCATCGAGCCATGGGTAGGCGGACTTGATCAACACCGCATTCCCCGGGCCTTGGGCACTGAAATTGAGTGAATCGCCACCGCGTGCGTAGTACATGTAGATGTGCCCGCCGTCGAGGAACAGCGCCTTGCGTTTCTCGGTGTAGCCGAGGGAGGCGTGGCTGCCCTTGTCGGTGAGGTAGTAAGCCTCGGTTTCGATGATGCGTGCGGCCAGCCACAGGCCGCCGTGGCGGTGGCGGATGACCTTGCCCAGCAATGCCTTGGCCAGGGTTTGGGCGTCGCGGTCGAAGAAGCTGTCGGGCAGGGCACAGGCTGGCATGCTGGCGATTCATGAGGAAGAAGGCCGGGATGATAGCAATGAATGGCTTAACCCTGGCTGAAGCGGCTGAGCCATTCATTGGTGTCTGGACGTTTCTAGGGGAAACAGTGCTCGGTAGCAGCGGGCGCAGCTCGCGATCCGCCGGGCAAGTGGCGCCCGGCCACCGATTTTCTACCATCCGCCACCCGCCGCTGGGCGTACACCTGCGCGACAGTTATAATCAGCCGATTTCCCCTTCGCCAAGACACCGAACCCATGACTGAGTCCGTTCTTGACTACATGGCCCACCTGGGTCACGCCGCTCGCCAGGCTTCGCGGGTGATTGCCCGTGCCAGCACCGCGCAGAAGAACCGCGCCCTGCAGGCCGCCGCCGACGCGCTGGACGCCGCCCGTGCCGAGCTTACCGCCGCCAACGAACTGGACCTGGCCGCTGGCCGCGCCAACGGCCTGGAGCCGGCGCTGCTCGACCGCCTGGCGCTGACCCCGGCGCGCATCGACGGCATGATCACCGGCCTGCGCCAGGTGGCCAGCCTGCCGGACCCAGTGGGTGCCATTCGCGACATGAGCTACCGCCCGTCGGGCATCCAGGTGGGCAAGATGCGTGTGCCGCTGGGGGTGATCGGGATTATCTACGAGTCGCGCCCGAACGTGACCATCGATGCAGCCAGCCTGTGCCTGAAGTCGGGCAACGCCACCATCCTGCGCGGTGGCTCCGAGGCCATCCACTCCAACCGCGCCATCGCCACCTGCATCCAGCGTGGCCTGGCCACGGCTGGGCTGCCGGCTGCCGTGGTGCAGGTGGTCGAAACCACCGACCGTGAAGCCGTTGGCGCGCTGATCAGCATGCCCGAGTTCGTCGATGTCATCGTGCCGCGCGGCGGCCGTGGCCTGATCGAGCGCATCAGCCGTGATGCCCGCGTACCGGTGATCAAGCACCTGGACGGTATCTGCCACGTCTACGTGGCCGAGCACGCCGACCTGGAAAAAGCCTGGCGCGTGGCGTTCAACGCCAAGACCTACCGCTATGGCATCTGCGGCGCCATGGAAACCCTGCTGGTCGACCAGCGCGTAGCCGAAGGCTTCCTGCCGGAAATGGCCCGCCGCTTCATCGAGAAGGGCGTCGAGCTGCGCGGCTGTGAACGCACCCGTGCGCTGATCGACGCCAAGCCGGCCACGGAAGACGACTGGCACACCGAATACCTCGACGCGATCCTGTCGATTCGTGTGGTCGACGGCCTGGACCAGGCCATCGAGCACATCAACCACTATGGCTCGCACCACACCGATTCGATCCTCACCGAACACCAGGGCCAGGCCCGCCAGTTCATGGCCGAAGTCGACTCGGCGTCGGTGATGCTCAACACCCCCACCTGCTTCGCCGACGGCTTCGAATATGGCCTGGGCGCGGAAATCGGCATTTCCACCGACAAGCTGCATGCCCGCGGCCCGGTCGGCCTGGAAGGCCTGACCTGCGAGAAGTACGTGGTGGTCGGTGACGGCCAGCTGCGCGGCCAGGAGTCCTGCTGAGTTGAGCAAGGCCCAGGCAGCCCGGCGCATCGGCATTCTTGGCGGTACGTTCGACCCCGTGCACATCGGCCACCTGCGCAGCGCGCTGGAAGTGGCCGAGTTCATGGCGCTCGATGAGTTGCGCCTGCTGCCCAACGCCCGCCCGCCGCACCGCGACACCCCGCAGGTGGCCGCGCAGGACCGCCTGGCCATGGTGCGCGAAGCGGTACAGGGCGTTGCCTGCCTGAGTGTCGATGCCCGTGAGCTTGCACGTGACAAGCCGTCGTACACCATCGACACGCTGGAGTCGGTTCGCGCGGAGCTGGGCGCCGACGACCAGCTGTTCCTGGTGCTGGGCTGGGACGCCTTTTGCGGCCTGCCGGGTTGGCACCGCTGGGAAGAATTGCTGCAACACTGTCACATCCTGGTATTGCAACGCCCGGATGCCGACGTTGAACCACCCGACGAGCTGCGCAACCTGCTGGCTGCGCGCTCGCAGAGCGATCCCACTGCCATGTCCGGCCCGGCGGGGAATATTTCGTTCGTCTGGCAGACACCGCTTGCGGTGTCGGCTACACAGATCCGACAGCTGCTGGCCAGCGGCAAATCGGTGAGGTTCCTGGTGCCGGACGCCGTACTGGCCTACATCGAGGCGCACGAACTGTATCGTGCGCCCAACTGACGGTGCCCCAGGGCGCCTCATCCAAACGAGTTGAAGAGTTTTATATGAGCAAGCAGAAAATCAATGGCGAAGCACTGGTCAAACTGACCATCAGCGCTCTGGAAGACGTCAAGGCCCAGGACATCCAGGTCATCGACGTGCGTGAAAAGCACAGCCTGACCGACTACATGATCATCGCCACCGGTACCTCCAACCGCCAGATCAACGCGATGCTGGAAAAGGTCCGTGAAGCGGTCAAGAAAGAAGGCGCGCAGCCACTGGGCGAAGAAGGCAAGGGCGACAGCGACTGGGTGCTGCTGGACCTGAACGACGTCATCGTCCACATGATGACCGCCGCTGCCCGTCAGTTCTACGACCTGGAGCGCCTGTGGGCCGGTGCCGAGCAAAGCCGTGCCGCCGATGCCAAGCACCACAGCCCGGAAAACGCCAGCGACTACTTCACCGACAAGCTCAAAGACCGGGAATAAGGAAGCGTCGTGCGTCTGCGCCTGATCGCGGTCGGCTCGCGCATGCCCAAGTGGGTCGAGGAAGGCTGGCATGAATATGCCAAGCGCCTGCCCCAGGAGCTGTCGCTTGAGCTGGTGGAAATCCCGCTGAACACCCGTGGCAAGAATGCCGACGTCGCCCGCCTGATTCGTCAGGAGGGCGAGGCCATGCTGAGCAAGGTGCAGCCAGGGGAACGCATCGTCACCCTGGAGGTCCATGGCAAGCCCTGGAGCACCGAGCAGCTGGCCACCGAGCTGGACCGCTGGCGGCTGGACTCGCGCACGGTGAACTTGATGGTGGGCGGCCCGGAAGGGCTGGCGCCGGAGGTCTGCGCGCGCGCCGAGCAACGTTGGTCGCTGTCGCCGCTGACCCTGCCGCACCCGTTGGTAAGGATACTCATCGGCGAGCAGATCTACCGCGCCTGGACCGTGTTGTCCGGGCATCCGTACCACAAATGAGCCTGTAAGCCGCCCGATGTCGCAGCCGATCCGTCTGAAGGACCACGAGAAAGACGCCCGCCTGGTGCGTAACCGCGTCGTTGTCGGCGCGGTGGCGGTGATGCTGCTCATCTGTGTGTTGGTCGCGCGGCTGTATTACCTGCAGATCATCCAGTACGACTATCACTCCACGCTGTCGGAAAACAACCGGGTGCACGTGCAGCCGATTCCGCCAACCCGTGGCCTGATCTTCGACCGCAACGGGGTGATCGTCGCCGACAACCGGCCAAGCTTCAGCCTGTCGATGACCCGCGAACGTGCGGGTAACTGGCAGGAAGTGCTGGATACCATCGTCGAAGTGCTGGAACTGACCGCCGACGACCGCGCCCTGTTCGAAAAACGCATGAAGCAGGGCCGCCGGCCGTTCGAGCCGGTGCCGATCCTGTTCGAGCTGAACGAAGAGCAGATCGCCCGGGTAGCCGTGAACCAGTTCCGCCTGCCGGGGGTGGAGGTGGTCGCCCAGCTGGTGCGCCACTACCCACAAGGCGCGCATTTTGCCCATTCGGTCGGTTATGTCGGGCGCATCAACGAAAAAGAGCTCAAGACCCTCGACCCGGTCAACTACAGCGGCACCCACCATATCGGCAAGACCGGCATCGAGCGTTTCTACGAGCCCGAGCTGCATGGCCAGGTGGGGTACGAGGAAGTAGAAACCAACGCCCGTGGCCGTGTGCTGCGAGTGCTCAAGCGCACCGACCCGAAGCCGGGCAAGGACATCATCCTGAGCCTGGACATCAAGCTGCAGGAGGCCGCCGAGGCCGCCCTGGGCGGGCGCCGTGGCGCGGTGGTGGCGCTCGACCCGCGCACCGGCGAAGTGCTGGCGATGGTCAGCCAGCCAAGCTTCGACCCCAACCTGTTCGTGACCGGCATCAGCTTCAAGGCCTATGCCGAGCTGCGCGACTCGATCGACCGGCCACTGTTCAACCGCGTCCTGCGCGGCCTGTACCCGCCGGGCTCGACCATCAAGCCAGCAGTGGCCATCGCCGGCCTGGACAGCGGCGTGGTCAACGCCAGCAGCCGGGTGTTCGACCCGGGCTATTACCAGTTGCCCAATTACGACCACAAGTACCGTAACTGGAACCGCACCGGTGATGGCTGGGTCGACCTGGACACCGCGATCATGCGTTCCAACGACACCTACTTCTACGACCTGGCCCACAAGATGGGCATCGACCGGCTGTCCAGCTACATGAACCGGTTCGGCATCGGCCAGAAGGTGGCCCTGGACATGTTCGAGGAATCGCCCGGGCTGATGCCGTCGCGCGAATGGAAACGCGCCACCCGGCGCCAGGCCTGGTTCCCGGGGGAAACCCTGATCCTTGGCATCGGCCAGGGCTACATGCAGGCCACGCCACTGCAGCTGGCCCAGGCCACCGCGCTGATCGCCAACAAGGGCGTGTGGAACCGCCCGCACCTGGCCAAGACCATCGAAGGCCAGCCACCGGTGGACCCCAACCCCATGGAAAACATCGTCCTGCGTGACAAGTCCGACTGGGCCAAGGTCACCCATGGCATGGAACAGGTGATGCACAACGCCCGCGGCACCGCCCGCAAGGCCGCCACCGGCGCCCAGTACCGCATTGCCGGCAAGAGCGGCACCGCCCAGGTGGTGGCGATCAAGCAAGGCGAGAAATACGACCGCAACAAACTTCAGGAGCGCCACCGCGACCACGCGCTGTTCGTTGCCTTCGCCCCGGCCGACGATCCGAAGATCGTGGTTTCGGTGATGGTCGAGAACGGTGAGTCCGGCTCGGGCGTTGCCGCCCCCGTGGTGCGGCAGATCATGGACGCCTGGCTGCTCGACGAGAACGGCCGGCTCAAGCCTGAATTCGCTCCTGCCACCGTCGCCCAGGAAACGGCTCCGTGAAAAACAATTTCGATCGCATGCTCTCCAGCGAGGACGTGATGCGGCGGCGCGCCAGCTTTCTGCAGCGCATCCACATCGACGGCCCCTTGCTGGTCATCCTGCTGACCCTTGCGGCCGGCAGCCTGTTCGTACTTTATTCGGCCAGCGGCAAGAACTGGGACCTGCTGCTCAAGCAGGCCACCTCGTTCGGCATCGGCCTGGTGTCGATGTTCGTCATCGCCCAGCTGGAGCCGCGCTTCATGGCGCGCTGGGTGCCCCTGGCGTACCTGGTGGGGGTGTTCCTGCTGGTGGTGGTGGACGTCATGGGCCACAACGCCATGGGCGCCACACGCTGGATCAACATCCCCGGGGTGATTCGCTTCCAGCCCTCGGAATTTCTCAAGATCATCATGCCGGCGACCATCGCCTGGTACCTGTCCAAGCGCACCTTGCCGCCGCACCTGAAACATGTGGCAATCAGCCTAGTGTTGATCGGCGTGCCGTTCATTCTTATCGTGCGCCAGCCGGACCTGGGTACGGCCTTGCTGATTCTGGCCTCCGGTGCGTTCGTGCTGTTCATGGGCGGGCTGCGCTGGCGCTGGATCCTCAGCGTGCTGGCGGCCACCGTGCCGGTGGCGGTGGCGATGTGGTTCTTCGTGATGCACGACTACCAGAAGCAGCGGGTACTGACCTTCCTCGACCCGGAAAGCGACCCGTTGGGCACCGGTTGGAACATCATCCAGTCCAAGGCGGCCATCGGCTCCGGCGGGGTGTTCGGCAAGGGCTGGCTGCTCGGCACCCAGTCGCATCTGGACTTTCTGCCCGAAAGCCACACCGACTTCATCATCGCCGTGCTCGGCGAGGAGTTCGGCCTGGTTGGTATCTGCCTGCTGTTGATCGTCTACCTGCTGCTGATCGGCCGCGGACTGATGATTACCGCGCAGGCGCAAACCCTGTTCGGCAAGCTGCTCGCGGGCAGCCTGACCATGACTTTCTTTGTGTACGTGTTCGTCAATATCGGTATGGTCAGCGGCCTTCTGCCCGTGGTGGGCGTGCCGCTGCCCTTCATCAGCTATGGCGGAACATCGTTGGTGACGCTGTTGTCAGCGTTTGGCGTTCTGATGTCGATCCATACGCACCGCAAGTGGATTGCACAGGTTTGAAAAAGGTGAAGAATTTCATGCAAGCAGTGCGTAACTGGGCTGCCCGTTGTGCGCCGTGGGTCGGCGCGGTGGGCCTGTTCGGCGCTGTACAACTGGCCCATGCCGGCGATTACGACGGCTCGCCACAGGTGGCCGAGTTCATCGGCCAGATGAGCCGCGACTATGGCTTTGCCAGCGAGCAGCTGCAGGGCGTGTTCCACGAGGTGCAGCGCAAGCAGTCGATCCTCGATGCTATCTCGCGCCCGGCCGAGCGGGTCAAGCCGTGGAAGGAATACCGGCCGATGTTCATCACCGACGCGCGCATCGCCCGTGGTGTGGACTTCTGGCGCCAGCATGAAGCCGTGCTGGCCCGGGCTGAGCAGGAATATGGCGTGCCGGCCCAGTACATCGTGGCGATCATCGGCGTGGAGACGTTCTTTGGCCGCAACACCGGCAACTACCGGGTAATGGATGCCTTGTCGACCCTGGCGTTCGACTACCCGCCGCGTGCCGAATTCTTCCGCAAGGAACTGCGCGAGTACCTGCTGCTGGCCCGTGAGGAACAGCTCGACCCGCTCACCCTGAAAGGTTCCTACGCCGGTGCCATGGGCCTGCCGCAGTTCATGCCAAGCAGTTTCCGCAACTATGCGGTGGACTTCGACGCTGACGGCCATATCAACATCTGGAACAACCCCGACGATGCCATCGGCAGCGTGGCCAGCTACTTCAAGCGCCATGGCTGGGTGGCCGGCGAGGGCGTGGTCAGCCGCGCCCAGGTCAGTGGCCCGCGGGCCGACGAGGGCCTGACCAGCGGCATTGAACCGGTGAAAACGGTCGGGGAGTTGCGGGCGCTGGGCTGGTCGGGCCATGATGCGTTGCGCGATGATCTGCCGGTGACCGCCTTCCGCCTGGAAGGTGACAACGGCCCCGAGTACTGGATGGGCCTGAAGAACTTCTACGCGATCACTCGCTACAACCGCAGCGTGATGTATGCCATGGCGGTGCATCAGCTTGCCGAACAGCTGGTCCAAGTACGGGGCATCAAGTAATGCGCGCAATGTTCTCTGCCAACACCTTGAAGCTGCTGACCTGCATGACCGTGGGCATGCTGCTGGTCAGCTGTTCCTCCAGCCGCCCGACCTCCCAGGGCGGCGGCAATGCCGTGCGCTCCCAGCCGGGCCTGGACATCAACCGGGCGCACAAGGACGGCGCGCCGTGGTGGGACGTGGACGTCAACAAGATCCCCGACGCCACGCCGACCGTGCACACCGGGGCCTACAAGGCCAACCCGTACACCGTGCTGGGCAAGACCTACTACCCAATGCAGGACGCGCGCAACTACCGCGCCGAGGGCACCGCGTCGTGGTACGGCACCAAGTTCCACGGGCAGAACACCGCCAACGGCGAGCTCTATGACCTGTACGGCATGAGCGCGGCGCACAAGACCCTGCCGCTGCCGGCTTACGTTCGGGTGACCAACCTGGCCAACGGGCGCAGCGTGATCCTGCGGGTCAATGACCGTGGCCCGTTCTATTCCGACCGCATCATCGACCTGTCCTACGCGGCGGCGAAGAAACTGGGCTACGCCGAGATCGGCACCGCCCATGTGCGCGTGGAAGGCATCGACCCGCAACAGTGGTGGGCACAGAAGGGCCAGCAGCCGCCGCTGATGCTCAAGGAGCCACAGGTCGCCCAGACCCAGGCGATCCCGGCCAGCACCGGGCGCGTCGAGCAGTGGACGCCACCGCCGCAGCAGCACGCAGCGCCGGTGGTGCCGGTGCAGGTGGCCGGCGGCAGCGTACCGGCTGGCGGTGCCGGCAATGTCCTGCAGGTGGGCGCCTTCGCCAACCCCGATGCCGCCGAACTGCTGCGCTCCAAGCTCAGCACCATGGTCAGCGCGCCGGTGTTCATCAGCTCGATCGTGCGCAACCAGCAGACCCTGCACCGCGTGCGCCTGGGGCCGTTCAACAGCCAGGGTGAAATCCAGCAGGCACAGAACAGCATTCGCCTGGCGAACCTTGGGCAGGCCAAGCTGGTCACAGCTGACTGACGGTTCATGTGGGAGCGGCCTTGTGTCGCGAAAGGGGTGCGCAGCGCCCCCAGGGCTGCAGCTTCGCAGCCGACATCACCGGGGCTGCTGCGCAGCCCTTTCGCGACACAAGGCCGCTCCCACGGAACAACACCAAACTGTCGGTTTTGTCATGAATTGTCGAACGCGGGCATGTACACTGTTCGCTTTTGCCCGTAGCGACATCAGGTCGCACTTTGCGGGCCAGGCCTGCGGCCACTAAAACTAGACTGACTGGCGCTGGGCACACGATGTGGCCCAGGGAACATCAGACCATTAGCGATTTTCGAGAGACGGATGAACATCACCAACCTTGCCAAACGACTTTGCCTGCCCGTACTGCTGATGCTCACGCCCGCTGCCTTCGCGGCGGAGCAGATGATGCCTGCACCTCCGCAGCTGGCTGCCAAGTCCTACGTACTCATGGACGCGTCCAGCGGCAACGTGCTGGTCGAGAACAACGGTGACGAGCGCCTGCCACCGGCCAGCCTGACCAAGCTGATGACCGCCTACATCGCCACCGTCGACATTCGTCGTGGTCAGATCGGCGAGAACGACCCGGTCACCGTCAGCGAGAACGCCTGGCGCACCGGCGGTTCGCGCATGTTCATCAAGGTCGGTAGCCAGGTTACCGTCAGCGACCTGCTGCACGGCATCATCATCCAGTCGGGCAACGACGCCTCGGTCGCCCTGTCCGAGCACATCGCCGGCAGCGAAGACGCCTTCGCCGACATGATGAACAAGACCGCTGCCGAACTGGGCATGTCCAACAGCCACTTCATGAACCCGACCGGCCTGCCGAACCCGGAGCACTACTCCTCGGCCCACGACATGGCCCTGCTGGCCCGCGCGATCATCAACATCGACCCGGCCCACTACGCCATCTACTCGCAGAAAGAGTTCTTCTGGAACAACATCAAGCAGCCTAACCGCAACTTGCTGCTGTGGCGTGACAAGACCGTCGACGGTCTGAAAACCGGCCACACCGAAGAAGCCGGCTACTGCATGGTGGCATCGGCCGTGCGTGACGGTCAGCGCCTGATCGCCGTGGTGTTCGGCACCAACAGCGAGCAAGCCCGCGCCGCCGAAACCCAGAAGCTGCTGACCTACGGTTTCCGCTTCTTCGAAACCCAGACCTTCTACCAGAAGGGCACCGAGCTGACCCAGGCACCGGTATGGAAGGGCGCCACTGGCCAAGTCAAGGCTGGCCTGGCCGACGACCTGACCATGACTATGCCTAAAGGCCAATTGAAGCGCCTGCAGGCTTCGATGACCATGAACCCGCAGCTCACCGCACCAATCGCCAAAGGTGACGTGATCGGCAAAGTGGAAGTCAAACTGGACGAGCAAGTGGTTCACAGCGCCGACCTGATCGCCCTCGACGGCGTTGAGGAAGGTGGTTTCTTCCGCCGTATGTGGGATAGCATCCGTCTGTTCTTCTACGGGTTGTTCAACTGATACGTGACCTGCACGCCCCCGTAACTCCTGCGGGGGCGCTGTTGTTGCCACGCCTTACGAGGGCGTTTGCGCCATGAGCGAACCTGACGTCAAGTCGCACAAAATCGAATTCCCCTGCGCCGATTACCCGATCAAGGTCATCGGCGATACCGTTGTCGGCTTCAAGGACACGGTCATCGAAATCCTCAGCAAGCACGCCAAGGTCGACCTTTCCACCCTGGCCGAGCGCCAGAGCAAGGAAGGCAAGTACACCACCGTGCAACTGCACATCGTGGCCGAAAGCGAAAACCAGCTGCACGACATCAACAGTGCCCTGCGTGCCACCGGCATCGTGAAAATGGTGCTGTGATGTCCCTTTGCCTCGGTGTTCGCGAGCTTGGCCTGCAGCCCTATGAACCGGTGCTGGAGGCCATGCGTCGCTTCACCGAGCAGCGTAGCCCGGACAGCCAGGATGAAATCTGGCTGGTCGAGCACCCCGCGGTCTTCACCCAGGGCCAGGCCGGCAAGGCCGAGCACCTGCTGGTGCCGGGCGACATCCCGGTGGTGCAGACCGACCGCGGCGGCCAGGTGACCTACCATGGCCCCGGGCAGTTGGTGGCCTACCTGCTGCTGGACGTACGCCGCCTGGGCTTTGGCGTGCGCGAACTGGTCAGCCGCATCGAGCGCACGCTGATCGACCTGCTCGCCAGCTACGGCGTGGTTGCCGTGGCCAAGCCCGATGCGCCGGGTGTCTATGTCGACGGAGCGAAAATCGCCTCCCTCGGCCTGCGAATCCGCAACGGCCGTTCTTTCCACGGCCTTGCTCTGAACGTGGACATGGACCTTGCGCCATTCCGCCGAATCAACCCCTGTGGGTATGCGGGGCTGGCCATGACCCAGCTGCGCGACCTGGCAGGCCCGATCGAACTCGACGAGGTCAGGACAAGGCTGCGCGGACAGCTGGTCAAGCACCTCGACTATGCTGAGCAGACGACCCTCATGGGCGGAATCGACTGAATATGACAACTGTGCAAGAAGCCGTGCCGAACCTGATACCCACCCAGGATATCACCCCGCGCCCCGCGCCGAAGAAGGTGGAAGCTGGGGTAAAACTGCGTGGCGCCGAAAAGGTCGCGCGCATTCCGGTGAAGATCATCCCCACCGAAGAACTGCCGAAAAAACCCGACTGGATTCGCGTGCGCATTCCGGTTTCCCCGGAAGTCGACCGTATCAAGCAACTGCTGCGCAAGCACAAGCTGCACAGCGTGTGCGAGGAAGCGTCCTGCCCGAACCTGGGTGAGTGCTTCTCCGGTGGTACCGCCACCTTCATGATCATGGGCGACATCTGTACCCGTCGCTGCCCATTCTGCGACGTCGGCCACGGCCGGCCGAAGCCGCTGGACCTGGACGAGCCGAAGAACCTGGCCGTGGCCATCGCCGACCTGCGCCTGAAGTATGTGGTGATCACCTCGGTTGACCGCGACGACCTGCGCGACGGTGGTGCCCAGCACTTTGCCGACTGCATCCGCGAAATCCGCGCGCTGTCGCCAGGCGTGCAGCTGGAAACCCTGGTGCCGGACTACCGTGGCCGTATGGACGTGGCGCTGGAAATCACCGCGCAAGAGCCGCCGGATGTGTTCAACCACAACCTGGAAACCGTACCGCGCCTGTACAAGGCTGCGCGTCCAGGGTCGGACTACGACTGGTCGCTGGACCTGCTGCAGAAGTTCAAGCAAATGGTACCGCACGTGCCGACCAAGTCCGGCCTGATGCTGGGCCTGGGCGAAACCGACGAGGAAGTGATCGAGGTGATGCACCGCATGCGCGAGCACGACATCGACATGCTGACCCTCGGCCAGTACCTGCAGCCGTCGCGTAGCCACCTGCCAGTGCAGCGTTTCGTCCACCCGGACACCTTCGCCTGGTTCGCCGAGGAAGGTTACAAGATGGGCTTCAAGAACGTGGCCTCCGGCCCGCTGGTGCGTTCGTCGTACCACGCCGACCAGCAAGCCCACGAAGCCAAGATCAAGCTCTGATCCTGGCGTGAGCCGAACATGCCGATGCGCGCTGTAAGGCGGCATCGGCATTTTTGTTTTTGCCGTTTCACCAAGGAGCCACGATGAATTGCGCCGAACCCCTTGAATCCCGTTTGCCCAGGGCGCTATCGGGCAACGCCTGCTTCGCCATCGTCGCCCCGGCAGGCCCGGCGCGGCTGGATGCGCAGAGGGCCAGCCAGTGGTTCAGCGAACGGGGCTGCCGCTGCCAGGTGTACCCGGGCGCGCAGCAGGCCGAGGGCTACCTGGCAGGGAGCGATGAACAGCGGCTGCAGGACCTGCATGCCGCCTTTGCCGATTCCGCTATCGACGCGATCCTGTGCATGCGTGGGGGCTATGGCAGCATGCGCCTGCTGGATCGCCTCGACTTCGACCTGATCCGCCGCCACCCCAAGCCGCTGATCGGCTACAGCGACATCACCGCGTTGCACATGGCGCTCTACCGGCATGCCGGGTTGATTACCTTCCACGGCGCGATGCTCAACGCCGACCTGTTGGGCGGTAAGCTGCAGCCCACCGAGGCGTCGTTGCTGGCGCAACTGGGCGGGCAGGTGGGGGAGGGTGATGCCATCGCCCACCCGGCCGAGTTCGCCCTGCAGTGCGTGGTGCCCGGGGTGGCCAGCGGGCGTTTGCTGGGGGGGAACCTGTCGATGCTGGGGGCGACCATGGGTACCTTGGCGGAAATCGACACCCAGGGGTGCATCCTGTTCATCGAGGACGTCAACGAGCCGCTGTACCGGGTGGACCGGTTGCTGACCCAGCTGCGCCTGGCGGGCAAGCTGCAAGGGGTGAAGGGTGTGCTGGTGGGGGATTTTGCCGGGATTACCGTTGCGGCGCTGACGCCGTTGCTGGAGCAGACCTTTGCGCCGTTGGGGGTGCCGGTGCTGGCCGGGTGGCGCAGTGGGCATTGTGATCCGAATGTGTGTTTGCCGCTGGGGGCGGTGGTTCGGCTTGATAGCCGGGCGCAGACATTGGTTTTGGGGCAGGGTTTGTTCAAGGGTTGAGACGCTGGGGCTGCTTTGCAGCCAATCGCGACTTGGCAGTCGCTCCTACCGGGGGGGAATCGCGTTCATTCCTCCTGTAGGAGCGACTGCCAAGTCGCGATGGGCCGCAGAGCGGCCCCAGGGTTATCAGCGAGCCCGCAAGCTCTCAAGCAACTTGTGGGTCGGATACCCATCCGCCGGCCACCCCAGCCCCTGCTGGGCATTGCGAATCGCCTTGCGGGTATTGGCCCCGATAATGCCATCGGCATTGCCCGCGTCATGCCCGCTGGCATTGAGCAAATTCTGCAGCTCCATCCGCTCGCTGCGGCTTAGCGGCAAATCTTCCTTCGGCCAGCTCCCGGCGATGAAGCCCCACCCCGAGAATCGATCGCCCAGCAAGCTCACCGCCAAGGCATAGGACGACGAATTGTTGTACTTGAGGATCGCGCGGAAGTTGTCCAGCACCAGGAACGCAGGGCCCCGGGCACCTGCCGGCAGCAGCAGGGCCGCCGACAGCTGGTTGCTGCCTGCTGGCAACTGGGTGCCCGCCGGCAGCTTCACGCCCAACTGCAGCCACTCGCTCACCGGCTTGCGCAGCGAGCCATCGGCCAGCCAGTAATCGAAGCCTGCCGGCACCTGCACCTCGAAGCCCCAGGGTTGGCCATGTTTCCAGCCCGAGCTTTGCAGGTAGTGCGCGGTCGAGGCCAGGGCGTCTGGCGTGCTGTTCCAGATGTCGCGGCGGCCGTCACCGTCGAAGTCCACCGCGTGGGTGTTGTAGGTGGTGGGAATGAACTGAGTCTGGCCCATCGCACCGGCCCAGGAGCCACGCATGGCCTCGGGCTGGATATCGCCGTGCTGAATGATCTGCAGGGCGGCGATCAGTTGGTCCTGGGCGAATTGCGGGCGGCGGCCTTCGTAGGCCAGGGTCGCCAGTGAGCGAATCACCGACTTGTTGCCCTGGAACTGGCCGAAGTTGCTCTCCATGCCCCACACCGCGACCAAGGCCTGGCGATCGACGCCATAGCGCTGCTCGATGCGCGTCAGCAGTTCAGCATTCTGCTCCAGCAATTTCTTGCCGTTGCGCACGCGCAGGGGCGAGAGGGCGCCGTCCAGGTATTCCCACACCGGGCGGGTGAATTCTGGCTGGCTGCGGTCGGCCTTGATCACGTCCATGTCCGGGGTCACGCCCAGGAATGCGCGGTCGAAGGTGCTCGGGGTAATGCCGGCCTGCAGCGCCAGCTGGCGGAAGTTGGCCTGCCATTGGGCGAAGGTTTGCAGGGGCTGGATGTCAGTGCTGACGTCGGGCGTGGCGCTGGGCAGGGTCACGACCGGGGCGGGCTGGGCAGGGGCCAGCGGCAGGGCGTCGGCGGCGGTGGGTTTCTCCGCGCAGGCGACGAGCAGGATGAAGCTGGAGGCCGCGAGCAACTGGCGGGAATTCCAACGGGGGAGAAGACTCAAGAGCATGCACAGATCCAGAATTGCAGGTCAGATGCCGACCATACCACGCCTGCGCTTGCGATGCTTTCATGCCGCCAAAAAGTAAGAAGCCTCCCAATCTCTCGATTGGAAGGCTTCGCGGCGGTAGCTGCCTTTGCCCTTGTTTGGTTGTTCCTGGCGGCAGCGGAACAGCGGTTGGGCGATGATTGACTTGGCCTTGTTGGGGCCGTGCTTTTTCGGTTTTTTGCTCATGGCGGCGTTCCCGATTGGGGTGGATTTCGCGGCGCACTTTAGGCCTTAGGGGTGGGTAGGGCCAATTGATTGTGTTTATGAGCAGAATCCCTGTTATTCCGGGGGCAACACCAGCCGTTGCCCGGCCATCAGCAGCGCCAGGCGCGACAACCCGGTCCAGGGTGACCCTTCGGCCTGCCCCTTGATCTGCGCATCGATTCGCTGGGCATCCTGCAGCAACTGCGCCCAGCGCTGCGCCGAAAGGCGCTGCAACGCCTTGCTGACCAGTGGCCGACGCTTGTCCCACACCGGCGGGCGGGCCTGGCTGAAGGCTTTGTCCAGCGGCACGCCCTGGGCAAACTGCTGGGCAAGCCCTGCCAGCAAGCGCAGCTCGCGGGCCAGCGCCCAGAGAATCACCGGCGGCTCCACACCCTCGCCACGCAAGCCTTCAAGCATGCGCAGGGCATGCGCGGCCTCGCCATTGAGAATGGCATCGACCAGCCCGAACACGTCGAAGCGGGCACTGTCGGCCACTGCCGACTGCACCGTTTCCACGGTGATCTGGTTGCCTTCGGCAAGCAACTTGAGCTTTTCGATTTCCTGGGCGGCAGCCAGCAGGTTGCCCTCGACCCGTGCGGCGATCAGGTCGACCGCGTCGCGCTGGGCCGAGAGGCCAGCCTGGGACAGGCGCTGGTTGATCCATTGCGGCAGCTGCTGGGCATCCACCGGCCAGATCTGGATGAACTGGCAATGGGCACCTTCGATCAGCGCCTTGCCCCACTTGGTTTTTTGCGCACTGCCATCGAGCTTGGGCAGGCTGACCAGCAACAGGGTGTCTTCGGCGGG
The DNA here is from genome assembly GCF_011752535.1 of Pantoea sp. Tr-811. Taxonomy (NCBI): domain Bacteria; kingdom Pseudomonadati; phylum Pseudomonadota; class Gammaproteobacteria; order Enterobacterales; family Erwiniaceae; genus Pantoea; species Pantoea sp. Tr-811. The sequence goes on along the minus strand of NZ_VWXJ01000009.1, from coordinate 118,241 downwards.
ATTGGCGCAGTATTCCATCAAGGCCGCAGCGCCCTTGTCGCCGGGCTTGCCCGATGGCAGGCGCAGTTCCAGCAAGCGCCGCTGGGCGAACAGCGACAGGCTGGCCCCGGCCTGGAGCAGGGTGCCCCAGTCGAAGTTGGCGTCGGCGCTGAACACCTGGCGTTCATCGAAGCCCTGCTGGCGTGCCGCGTTGCGAATGGCGTCGGCGGCTTCCTGGCACAGCAGCGGGTCGTCGCCGCTGACCACGTAGACCGGTGCCAGGGCGCCTTGCAGGTGTTTGTTGAGTTGGGCGGGAGCGAGCTTCATGGGAGCAGGCGGGGCACCGAAGTGCCCCGCACGGGCTTACTTGCCCGGGATTTCCAGTGGCGACTGCTGCGGCGTTTCTGCCTGCTGGCGGCGCGCGGCCTCCAGGGCATCCGCTTCGGCCTTGGCGCGGGCGTCGGCCTTGACCTGCAGCTCGTCCAGTTTCGCCGGGGTGAGGATTTGCAGGCGCGATACCATCATCTGCACCAGGTCACGGCGCATTTCCTCGCGGGTGCGGCTGGCGTCCTGGTCGGAACCGGTGATGTTCGAACCGTCACGCACGTAGACCTTGCGCACTTCCACCTTGTCGCTCAGCAGTTCCAGCTGGTTCTGGCCTTGGATGCTGTAGTTCAGGGTGGTGAACAGCTCGTACTCGGCGGCGCGGTTGCCACCGGTGTAGCTGGCCGAACGCTCGGTTTCCTGTTCGTTGGTCAGCACCAGGTGGTAAGGCGCGCCGGTGTGCACGTTGACACCACTGTGCTCCAGGGCCTGACGCAGCTGCTTCACGGTCTGGCCGTAGGCGTTGCGCGCGCTGACGTCCATTTCCTTGACGCTCATCTCGTTGGTGCCGGTGCCGCGCAGCTGGAAACCGCAGGCGCTGAGCATCACGGCCAGGCCCATTACCAGCAGATTGCGTTTGATCATGTTGTTGCTCCCTTGTGGGCCGATTACGCCCGCCCGCATTGCCTGCGGGCGGGCGCTGCCATCAGTTGGCGACGATGTTGACCAGCTTGCCCGGAACCACGATGACCTTGCGGATGGTCAGGCCATCGATGAAGCGCAGGACATTTTCGTTGCTACGGGCGGCGGCTTCGATTTCCTCGCGGCTGGCGGCGGCAGGCATTTCCACCTGGCCACGCAGCTTGCCGTTGACCTGTACCACCAGGACGATGCTGTCCTGCACCAGGGCGCTGTCGTCCACGGCCGGCCAGCCGGCGTCGATCACGGCCTGATCGTGGCCCAGCTGCTTCCACAGTTCGTGGGAGATGTGCGGGGTGATCGGTGCCAGCAGCAGGGTCACGGCTTCCAGGCCTTCCTGCAGCAGGGCGCGGTCCTGTTCGGTGGCTTGCGGGGCTTTTTCCAGCACGTTCATCACGGTCATCACCTGGGCGATGGCGGTGTTGAACTTGTGGTACTGGCCCACGTCGGTGCTGGCCTGCTTGATCGCAGCGTGGATGGCGCGGCGGATGACCTTTTGCGCATCATCCAGGGCGGCGACATCCAGCTTGCCCGGCAAGCCCTGGGCCACATGGGCCTGGGCCAGGCGCCAGACGCGGCGCAGGAAGCGGCTGGCACCCTCGACGCCGGAGTCGGACCACTCAAGGCTCGCGTCAGGCGGCGAGGCGAACATCATGAACAGGCGGCAGGTGTCGGCGCCGTACTGGTCGATCATCGACTGCGGGTCGACGCCGTTGTTCTTCGACTTCGACATCTTCTCGGTGCCGCCGATTTCCACCGGCAGGCCGTCGGTCTTCAGGCGGGCGCCGATGATCTTGGCCTTGGCATCGCGCTCGATTTCGACGTCGGCCGGGTTGAACCAGTCCTTGCCGCCATTGCTGGCCACGCGGTAGTAGGTTTCGGCAACGACCATGCCCTGGGTCAGCAGGTTCTTGAACGGCTCGTTGGAGGTTACCAGGCCTTCGTCGCGCATCAGCTTGTGGAAGAAGCGCGCATACAGCAGGTGCAGGATGGCGTGTTCGATACCGCCGATGTACTGGTCCACCGGCAGCCAGTGGTTGGCCGCTTTCGGGTCGACCATGCCGCCCTCGTAGTTCGGCGAGGCGTAGCGGGCGAAGTACCAGGACGATTCCACGAAGGTGTCCATGGTATCGGTTTCGCGCTTGGCCGCGGCGCCGCATTTCGGGCAGCTGCAGGCATAGAACTCGGGCATGCGCGCCAGGGGCGAACCGGCGCCGTCCGGCACCACGTTCTCTGGCAGGGTGACCGGCAGTTGGTCTTCCGGCACTGGCACGTCGCCGCACGACGGGCAGTGGATGATCGGAATCGGGCAGCCCCAGTAGCGCTGGCGGCTGATACCCCAGTCACGCAGGCGGAACTGGGTGCGCGACTTGCCGAGTTCCTTGCGCAGCAGCGCCGCTTCGATGGCGTCGAAGGCGCCGGCGAAGTCCAGGCCGTCGAACTCGCCGGAGTTGATCAGCTGGCCGTGCTCGCCGTAGGCGTCCTGCCACTCGCTGCCCACTTCATCGCCAGCGCTGGTACGCACCACGGCCTTGACCGGCAGGTTGTACTTGTGGGCGAACTCGAAGTCGCGCTCGTCGTGGGCCGGTACGGCCATCACGGCGCCATCGCCGTAGTGCATCAGCACGTAGTTGGCGACCCACACCGGCAGTTTCTCGCCGGTCAGCGGGTGCTGCACGAACAGGGAAGTGGGCATGCCCTTCTTCTCCTGGGTGGCCATGTCGGCCTCGGCAACGCTGCCGCTTTTGCATTCTTCGATGAACGCCTGCAGCGCCGGGTTGCCCTGGGCGGCCTGGGTGGCCAGCGGGTGCTCGGCGGCAACGGCGACGTAGGTGGCGCCCATCAGGGTGTCGGCACGGGTGGTGAAGACTTTCAGGGTGCCTTCGTGGCCGATGCTGGCCTGGTCGTACGGGAACTGCACTTCCATGCCGCGCGACTTGCCGATCCAGTTGCGCTGCATGGTCTTGACCTGCTCAGGCCAGCCCGGCAGTTCGTCGAGGCTTTCCAGCAGCTCGTCGGCGTAGTCGGTGATGCGGAAGTAGTACATCGGGATTTCGCGCTTCTCGATCAGCGCGCCCGAACGCCAGCCGCGGCCGTCGATGACCTGCTCGTTGGCCAGTACGGTCTGGTCGGCCGGGTCCCAGTTCACGGTCCCGTTCTTGCGGTAGATGATGCCTTTCTCGAACAGGCGGGTGAACAGCCACTGTTCCCAGCGGTAGTAGTCCGGCTTGCAGGTGGTGACTTCACGTGCCCAGTCGATGGCCAGGCCCAGGCTCTTGAGCTGGGTCTTCATGTAGTCGATGTTTTCGTACGTCCACTTGGCCGGGGCGACGTTGTTCTTCATCGCGGCGTTTTCCGCCGGCATGCCGAAGGCGTCCCAGCCCATTGGCTGCAGGACGTTCTTGCCCAGCATGCGCTGGTAGCGGGCAATCACGTCACCGATGGTGTAGTTGCGCACGTGGCCCATGTGTAGCTTGCCGCTCGGGTACGGGAACATCGACAGGCAGTAGTAGGTGTCCTTGCCTGGCTGTTCGGTAACAGCGAACGATTGTTGCTCGTCCCAGAAATTCTGGGCGGCGGCTTCGATATCACGGGGCGTGTATTGTTCGTGCATGGCTACTTTTTGCTGAGAGAGAAGAGACCTTGTTCCAGGCAGCGGAACCTCGCTGCGTCCGGCACTCCGGTGTCGTTTTAGAGTGAACGCCGTAGCATACAGCAGCGCTGCGCATCGTGGGAAACCTTGATTGCGAATGCCCGCTGGTCGCGGCATCCGGCTGCTTTTTCAAGCAACGCTAAGCTCAGGTGTGGGGGGAGATATTCTTTATCTTCAATGAGGTGAACGGATGGGAGAGACGCAGCTACCCGCAATCAAACCGGAGCTTTACGAACGCCTGATCGACCGACTTGGCCTGGCACTGGAAGTTGCCCGGACCTCGGTGCGATTGCGCGACGAGATGCCAGCCGAGCTGGAGTTGCGCGGCCTGAGCCACGCAGAGTTCGAAGTGATCAAGGCTTACCTGGAATCGCTCCCGGAACGCCGTAATGCCTGTGCCGGTACATACCCACAAGCGGAACCGACATCGGCCAAGATCATCTGGCTCAAGGACAAGAGACGCCCCGCCAGTTCGGCGAGATCCAGGACGCTGCCGCATCGTTAGCCGTTCAGGCCGCCAGGCGCAGGCCATCGCGCGCCGGTATCCATTAGACACTTCTCATGATCGACGTCGGCCGCACCCTTGTTGGCCGGCGTCGATCCACATAGGCTGCTGGCCATCCATGGAGGTGTGGCCGATGCCGATTCGATTTTTCCTCAAGCAATGGTTGATGCCGCCCGGCGTGCTGTTCGTGCTGCTGCTCGCGGCCTGGTGGCTGCGTGCCCGGCGCCCGGCGCTGGCGCGCCTGTGTTTCGTGCTGGGGCTGGGGGGCCTGTGGTTGATGAGCTTGCCCCTGGTGGTGCAGCAGGTGGCCCGGGCGCTGGAAAGCGAACCTGCGCTGGCGCCTGCGCAGTGGGCGGGCCTTGCCAGCCGGGCGGATGCCATCGTGGTGCTGGGGGCCGGGCGTGAGCGCGGCGACCCGGCCTGGGGCGGGGAAGACCAGCCCTCGGCCCTGGCACTGGAACGCATGCGTTACGCCGCGCACCTGGCCAAGGCTTCGGGCTTGCCGGTGCTGACCAGTGGTGGCCTGCACTACGGCACGCCGCCAAGCGAGGCGCAGTTGATGGCCCAGCGCCTGCAGGACGACTTTGGCGTGCCGGTGAGGTGGCAGGAAGGTGCCAGCCGTACCACCTGGGAGAATGCCCAGATGAGCGCCCAGGTGCTGCAGCCGCTGGGCATTCGCCGGGTGGTGGTGGTGACCCAGGCCTGGCACATGCCGCGTTCGCGCTGGAGCTTCGAGCAGGCCGGGTTCGAGGTGGTGCCGGCGCCGGTGGGGTTCCTTGGGCGCGACCATGCCAGGCCGTTTGGTGGGCTGCTGCCGGAGAGCCGTGCCCTGTGGCAAAGCGGGCAGCTAATCAATGAGCTGGTGGGGTTGGTGGGGTATCGGGTGTTCTATTGAGCCTGTGCCGGCCTCTTCGCGGGGCAAGCCCGCTCCTGTAGGAGCGGGCTTGCCCCGCGAAGAGGCCGGCACAGCAAACCTCAAACGGTCTTGGCGATACGCCCCGCCAGCAACGCCCAGCCCAGCAGCAAAACACACAAAATCGCCAGCGGCCAAGACCGCCACTGCAGGTAAGGCGTCAGCTGCTGCATCGGCACCACTTCGCCATACAGCACCGCCCGCTGGAACTGCGGCACTTGGGCGGTAATCTTGCCGAACGGGTCGATCAGCGCCGTCACGCCATTGTTGGTGGCACGGATCATCCAGCGGCCGGCCTCCAGCGCGCGCATCTGCGCCATCTGCAGGTGCTGCAGTGGGCCGATCGAGGTGCCGAACCAGGTGTCGTTGCTGATGGTCAGCAGCAGGTCGCTGCGCGCCGCCAGGCTCGCGGCGAACTCCGGGTAGACCACTTCATAGCAGATGAACGGCGCCACCTGGTAACCCTTGGCCTGCAGCAATGGCTGGTCCTCCGGGCCGCGGGCGAAGTCCGACATCGGCAGGTTGAAGAATTCGATCAGGCCACGCAGCATGTCCTGCAGCGGCACATATTCGCCGAACGGCACCAGTTTCTGCTTGAGGTAGGTGCCATCGCCTTCGCCGGCCACGGTGACCCCGTTGAAGTAGCGGCGCTGTCGGTGCACGATTTCACGCACCGGCACACCGGTAATCAGGGCCGAATGACGGTCGGCGGCAAAGCGGCCCATCACGTCGATGTAGCCCTGGGCCTGGTCCTTGAGCACCGGCACCGCGGTTTCCGGCCACACCAGCAGGTCAACCGGTTTGGAGCTGAAGCTCATGTCGCGGTACAGCGCCAGTTGCGCGTCGACGTGCGCCGGGTCCCATTTCACTTCCTGCTCGACGTTGCCCTGCAGGGCCGCCACCTTGAGCGGGTCGCCGGCAGGCTTGGTCCAGGCGTGGCCCTTGAGCGCAAGGCCCAGGGCCCAGGGCGCCAGCAGCAGCACCACGCCCACGGCCAGGAACGACGGGCGTGAGCGCAGGCGGTGCAGGTTGCACAGCAGGGCGGCAGTCAATGCCAGTACGAACGACACCAGCCACACGCCACCCAGCGGGGCAAGGCCCGCCAGCGGGCCATCGAGCTGGCTGTAGCCGGCATAGAGCCAAGGGAAGCCGGTCAGGAACCAGCCACGGAAGGCTTCTTGCAGCAGCCACAGGGCCGCGAAGCACAAGGCGTCGGCCAAAGGCGCCTCGTTGCGCCGCAGCCAGCGCGCCCACAGCCAGGTGGGCAAGGCGAAGAACCAGGCCAGGGCGGCGAAGAACGCCAGCAGCAGGCCGATCGCCAGTGCCGGCGAGGCGCCGCCGTAGGTGTTCATGCTGACGTAGATCCACCAGGTGCCGGCACCGTACAGGCCGAAGCCGAAGCACCAGCCACGCCACATGGCCTGGCGCGGGCTGAGCTCGCGCAGGCCAAGGTAAAGCATGGCGATGGACAGCAGCGCCAGCGGCCAGATGTCGAACGGCGCCAGGGCCAGGAGGGTCGATGCGCCGGCCGCCAGGGCCAGCAGGTTACCGGGCCAGCCGGGGCGGGTGATCCAACGCATGTTTGTCCTTAGCGGGTGATCGGGGTCAGGCGCAGCAAGTGTATCCGCCGGCTGTCGGCGTTGAGAATACGGAACTTGTAGGCGCCGATCTCGGTGGTTTCGTTGCGCTTGGGCAAGTGGCCGAAGGCACTCATCACCAGGCCACCCACCGTGTCGAATTCATCGTCCGAGAAGGTGCTGTCGAAGAATTCGTTGAAGTTGTCGATCGGGGTGAGCGCCTTGACCAGGAAGTCGCCGCTGGGCAGGGGCTTGATGTAGCTGTCTTCCTCGACGTCGTGCTCGTCCTCGATGTCGCCGACGATCTGCTCCAGCACGTCCTCGATGGTGACCAGGCCCGCCACGCCGCCGTATTCGTCGATGACGATGGCCATGTGGTTGTGGTTGGCGCGGAACTCGCGCAGCAGTACATTGAGGCGCTTGGACTCCGGCACGAAGGTGGCCGGGCGCAGCAGGTCCTTGATGTTGAAGCTGTCGCCGTTTTCCTTGAGGATCAGCGGCAGCAGGTCCTTGGCCAGCAGGATCCCGAGCACATCGTCATGGCTTTCGCCGATCACCGGGTAGCGCGAGTGCGCGGCGTCGATCACCGCTGGCAGGAACTCGCGCGGCGATTGGGTCGCCTTGATGCTGATCATTTGCGAGCGCGGCACCATGATGTCGCGCACCTGCAGGTCGGCGACCTGGATGGCGCCTTCGACAATGGTCAGCGCTTCGCTGTCGAGCAGCTTGTTCTGATGGGCTTCGCGCAGCAGCTCAAGGAGCTCCTGGCGGTTTTTCGGCTCATGGGCAAAAGCCTGGGTCAGTTTACCCAGCCAGGACTTCTGCCCGTTGCTCGATCGATCTTCGCTCATGGCGGTTCTCGTGATCCTTGGTGTATCAGTGTGTGATTGTGTCGGTTTCATCGTCGGCATACGGGTCGGGGTGACCCAGTTCTGCCAGCAATTCCCGTTCCAGCGCTTCCATTTCTTCGGCCTCATCGTCGTCGATGTGGTCGTAGCCCAGCAGGTGCAGGCAACCGTGGATAACCAGGTGCGCCCAGTGCGCTTCCAGCGCCTTGCCCTGTTCTGCGGCTTCACGCTCGACCACGGCAACGCAGATCACCAGGTCGCCGAGCAGGGGGATGTCCAGCAGTTCGTCGGGCACTTCGGCCGGGAAGGACAACACGTTGGTCGCGTAGTCCTTGTGCCGGTAGGTGTGGTTCAACTCGCGGCCTTCGGCTTCGTCGACCAGGCGGATGGTCATTTCCGAGTCGGCCGTGCGCTGGCGCAAGGCCAGCTCGCACCAGCGGCGGAAGGCGGCGTCATCCGGGGCGGCGGCGTCCGTGGCCCGTTGCAGGTCAAGTTCAAGCATCTTTGCCGGTTGCCTCGGGCTTGGCCTGGCGGGCATCGAAGCGGTCGTAGGCCTCGACGATACGCTGCACCAGTGGGTGACGAACCACATCTTTGGGCTGGAAGTGGGTGAAGCTGATGCCCGGTACGTCGCGCAGCACCTCGATCACGTGGGCCAGGCCCGACTTGGTGCCGCGTGGCAGGTCGACCTGGGTGATGTCGCCGGTGATCACCGCGGTGGAGCCGAAGCCGATACGGGTGAGGAACATCTTCATCTGCTCAAGGGTGGTGTTCTGGCTTTCGTCGAGGATGATGAAGCTGTTGTTCAGGGTGCGGCCACGCATGTAGGCCAGCGGGGCGATCTCGATCACCTGGCGCTCGATGAGCTTGGCCACGTGCTCGAAGCCGAGCATTTCGTACAGGGCGTCGTACAGCGGGCGCAGGTACGGGTCGATCTTCTGCGCCAGGTCACCAGGCAGGAAGCCGAGTTTTTCGCCAGCCTCGACCGCCGGGCGCACCAGCAGGATGCGGCGCACTTGCTCGCGCTCCAGCGCATCGACGGCGCAGGCCACGGCCAGGTACGTCTTGCCGGTACCGGCCGGGCCGATGCCGAAGTTGATGTCGTTGGCGAGGATTTCCTTCACGTAGCGCTGCTGGTTGAGGCCGCGCGGGCGGATGTTGCCCTTGCGCGTGCGCAGCGACACGCTGACTTCGTTGACCGCCGGGTTGTCCATGTGCTCGACCGCCGACTCCTGCAGGTACAGGTGTACGGTTTCCGGCGACAGGTCGGTGCCCTTCGTCTCGCGATAGAGGCGGCGCAGCAGCTGTTCGGCGGCACTGGTGGTCTTGGGTTCGCCGATCAGCTCGAATTGATTGCCGCGGTTGCGGATTTCAATGGCCAGGCGTTGTTCGATCAGGCGCAGGTGCTCGTCGAACTGGCCGCACAAGTTGGCGAAACGGTGGGCCTCGAAGGGTTCGAGGATGAAACGATGGGGTTGTATGGGTGCGTTCAAGGTCGTTTTTAGCCGCTCGACGGCAATGAAGGTGAACTCAAGAATAACCCTTGATGGGCAGTGGCGAAAGCACTGAAACGTTCAACGGTATGTACTGCCTGTTCCAGCCGCTTCGCGGGTATCATGCACCCCCTTTCTTACGCATATGTTATCCCGCCAGCCATGAGCAAACGCGAACCCGCCATCTACAAAGTGATCTTCCTCAACCAGGGGCAGGTCTTCGAGATGTACGCCAAGCAGATTTACCAGAGCGACCTGTGGGGCTTTCTGGAAATCGAGGAGTTCGTCTTCGGCGAGCGCACCCAGGTGGTGGTCGACCCGAGCGAGGAAAAGCTCAAGGCCCAGTTCGAGGGCGTGATCCGCAGTTTCGTGCCGATGCATTCGATCATCCGCATCGATGAAGTGGAGCGCCTGGGCACGGCGAAGATCAGCGAGGCCAAGGGCGGCGGCAACGTGATGCCGTTCCCGATGCCGATGCCGGAGAAGTAGGGCAGCTCAGGGCAGGGGCGAGAACGGCGTGCGCCCTTCGGCGTTCTGCAGTTCCAGCAGGTACTTGCGGAAAATCTGGCCGAGCACCTGGGTAGCGTGCTCCAGCTCCTCGCGGGGCATGCGTTCGGTGACTTCGTCGGCCATGTCCAGGGCATCCTCGGCGCCGTTGACCGCGGCCATTTTCAGCAGGATATAGGCCTGCACGTTGTTGGCCTTGACCCCTTCGCCGTGGAAGAACATGGCGCCGAGGCGATACTGGGCGTCGGCCTGGCCTTGCAGGGATGCCTTCTCGAACCAGTCCAGGGCCTTTTTCAGGTTTTTCGGCGTCAGCGTGTAGTAATACTCGCCCAGCTCGTACTGCGCCTGGGCGTCCCCGGTCGCCGCCGTTTCCTCGCAGGCTTTCAGCGCGTTCTGCAGGTCTTCTGGCTGAACATTGAGCGTGCAGCGGCCCGTTGCCGGAATCAGCAACGAGTTTCCGCCCTCCGCCAGGGCCAGCAGGGGCTGAAGAAGCAACAGGCAGCCCATGGTCAGGGCGCGGCCGGTGCGGTTCATGGGGATCGACTTACCTCTGCAAAGCTGCGGCCAATGTCTCTGGTGGCACATTATGGGATAAGCAGCGCCAACCTTACAAAGTTTTACTCGAAATTCTGTTTGGGCGGGGGAGTTGGCTGGTTGTGCGGTGGGATTTTTTTCTTGTGCCGGCCCTTTCGCGGGGCAAGCCCGCTCCTACAGGCGCATGTGCAATTTCTGTAGGAGCGGGCTTGCCCCGCGAAGGGGCCGGTACCGCCAACCCATCACTTCAGCGCAGCGAACGCCTTCTCAGCCGCATCCAAGGTGATCTGCAGCTCTTTCTCGCCATGGGCAATGGACGTGAAACCAGCCTCGAACGCACTCGGCGCCAGGTACACACCGCCGTCGAGCATCAGGTGGAAGAAGCGCTTGAAGCGCTCGGCGTCGCTGGCCATCACATCGTCGAAGGTGACGATATCGTCGGCACCGCTGAAGTACAGGCCAAACATCGCGCCTGCCTGGGTGGTGACGAACGGTACGCCAGCGGCATCGGCGCGTTGCTGCAGGCCATCGAGCATGCGGCTGGTGAAGGCGCTCAGCTCGTCATGGAAGCCTGGGCGGCTGATCAACTTCAGGGTGGTCAGGCCAGCGGCCATGGCCAGCGGGTTACCCGACAGGGTGCCGGCCTGGTACACCGGGCCCAGCGGGGCGATGCAACCCATGATTTCACGCTTGCCACCGAAGCAGCCGACCGGCATGCCGCCGCCGACGATCTTGCCGAAGGTCGACAGGTCCGGCTTGATGCCGTAGTGGCCCTGGGCGCCGCCGAGGGAGACGCGGAAACCGGTCATCACTTCGTCGAAGATCAGCACCACACCGTGCTTGTCGCACTGCTCGCGCAGGCCTTCGAGGAAGCCAGGCGCTGGCGGTACGCAGTTCATGTTGCCGGCCACCGGCTCGACAATGATGCAGGCGACGGTCTGGCCAACATCGGCCAGGGTCTTCTCGACGGCGGCGATGTCGTTGAACGGCAGGGTCAGGGTGTGCTTGGCGAAGTCGGCCGGTACGCCTGCCGAGCTTGGCACGCCCTGGGTCAGCAGGCCGGAGCCGGCTTTTACCAGCAGGCTGTCGGAGTGGCCGTGGTAGCAACCTTCGAACTTGATGATGGCATCACGGCCGGTGTAGCCACGGGCCAGGCGAATGGCGCTCATGGTCGCTTCGGTGCCGGAGCTGACCATGCGCACCATTTCCATCGACGGCACCAGCGAGCAGACCAGGTCGGCCATCTCGGTTTCCATCGCGGTCGGCGCGCCGTAGGACAGGCCGTGCTCCAGCTGGCGGCGCACGGCGTCGAGCACGTCCGGGTGGCCGTGGCCGAGAATCATCGGGCCCCAGGAACCCACGTAGTCGACGTAGCGCTTGTCATCTTCGTCGACAACGTAGGCGCCTTCGGCATGCTTGAAGAACAACGGGGTGCCGCCCACGCTTTTGAACGCGCGGACCGGTGAGTTGACGCCGCCAGGAATGTGCTTCTGGGCTTGGGCGAACAGGGATTCGGAACGGGACATGGGATCTTCTCTCGAAATCAGGAAGCGAACAGGGCGTTGAAGGCGCGGGCGCGGCGGGTGACTTCCTGCGCGCTGTCGGCACCGAACAGGCCATGGATCACCGCCAGCAGGTCGGCGCCGTGGGCGACCAGCGGGGCGGCGTTGTCGAGGGTGATGCCGCCGATCACCGCGATCGGCAGTTTCACCTGGGCGCGGGCCTGCTCCAGCAGTTCGACGTTGGCGGCCGGCGCGCCCGGCTTGGTAACGGAATTGAAGAAGCGGCCAAAGGCCACGTAGCTTGCACCTTCGCTGGCAGCCTGGGCGGCAAGCTCCAGGCTTGCGTGGCAGGTGGAGCCGATGATTGCCTGGCGGCCGAGCAGGGCGCGGGCTGGGGTCAGCGGGCCGTCGGTCTGGCCAAGGTGCACGCCGACGCCCAGGCGCGCGGCCAGTTCGGCGTCGTCGTTGATCAGCAACTGGGTGCCGTAGCGCTCGCACAGCTTCATCAGTGCTTCGGCCTCGCGCAGGCGGCGGGCGGCATCATCGCTTTTGTCACGGTACTGCAGCAGGCAGACGCCACCTTCCAGCGCGGCTTCGACGTGGGACAGGAAACGGCCGGCAAGCAGCTGGCTATCGGTAATGGCGTACAGGCCGCGTAGCTTCATTGAAAGCCTCGTGTCAGGAGCAGAAGTCCAGGGGCAGGCGGCGCGGGACGAACTGGCCCTTGCCCAACTGCTCGGCGTCACGCAGGGTGCGCCAGGTGTAGTCAAGGGCGCTGCGCACCGCACTTTGCAGCTGCTCGCCCAGGGCCAGGCGGCCGGCCAGGGCGCTGGCCAGGGTGCAGCCCGAACCGTGATAGCTGCCTGGCAGGCGCTGGCAGGTCCAGGTGTGGCGCTGGCCGTCGCGGCTGTACAGGCGGTTGTGGATTTCGTCTTCGTCGCCGTGGCCGCCGGTGATCAGCAGGTGTTTGCAATACGGCAGCAGTTTCTCGGCGCACTCGTCGGCCGTGCCCTCGGGCAGCTCGGCAAGGATACGTGCTTCCGGCAGGTTAGGGGTGGCGATGGCGGCCAGCGGCAGCAAGCGCTCGCGCAGGGCATAGCCAACCTCGTCCTTGCCCAGGCGGCCACCGCCGCCGGCGCGCAGCACCGGGTCGCAGACCAGCGGCAGGTGTGGGTGGGCGGCGAGCAGTTCGGCGACGGTGTCGACCATCGCGATCGAACCGAGCATGCCGATTTTCACGGCCGCCACGGTGGAGTCGGCGAGCACGGCGTTGGCCTGGGCCAGTACCCACTCGCGGTCGAGCACGCGGAAGTCGGAAACGTCGACGGTATCCTGCACGGTCAGGGCGGTCACGGCGGGTGCGGCGTGACAGCCTTGGGCGATCAGGGCTTCGATATCTGCCTGCAAGCCGGCACCGCCACTTGGGTCGTGGCCGGAGAGACAGAGGACAACGGGGCGGGAGCTGTAGGTATTCATGGTCGGCGAGCTTACCACCAAACCGATTTGCGCGGATCGTCCTACAAAGGTGATTTGTTGATCGTATGGTCAGAAACATATGTATGAATGCTCTGAAAGTGCCGTTCTAGAGCCTTTTTTCTGGAAATTGAAGTGGCTGCTATCGGGGCTGGAAAGCTATGCTAGAGTGCTCGGATAACTCGATGAACAGGTACTGCGGGATTTCGTCGTCTCAAAGGGAAGGGAGGCCATTGCGACGCGACCGGGCAGGCCATGCTGGGGCTGTATGCGTAATTTGCTGATGTTGCTTCTGGGCTTGTTGCCCATGCTGGCCGGTGCCGTCGAGTTCGACGCAGGTACCCGGCACATTCCGTTGGGCAAGGTCATGCAGGTGTTTGAGGACCGCGAGGGCAGTGCCAGCATCGCCCAGGTCAGTGCGCCGATCTTCGCCAGCCGCTTTCGCACCCACGATGCCGATGTATTGAATGCCGGTTACTCGACTTCAGTGTTCTGGCTGAAGGTCGACCTGCACTACGTTGCCACGGCCGATGCCACGCCACGCCAGTGGTTGCTGGAACTGGCCTATCCGCCGATGGACCACCTGGAGCTCTACCTGCCGGATGCCGATGGCGTGTTTCGCCTGGCCCAGCGCACCGGCGACGCCTTGCCCTACGACACCCGGCAGATCCGCCAGAACAACTACCTGTTCGAGTTGCCGCTCGCCCCTGGCCAGTCAACCACCGCCTACCTGCGCCTGCACAGCCAAGGGTCGGTGCAGGCGCCGCTGGCGCTGTGGTCGGCCGAGGCCTACATGGAAGACCAGCCGACCCGCCTGTATGTGCTGGGGATGATCTACGGCGTGCTGCTGGTGATGCTGGTGTACAACCTGTTCCTGTACCTCAGCGTGCGCGATGTCAGTTACCTCTACTACATCCTCTATATTGCATCGTTCGGCCTCTACCAGGTGTCGGTGAACGGTGCCGGGGTGGCCTACCTGTGGCCGGACAGCCCCTGGTGGGCGAATGCCGCCACGCCCTTCTTCATTGGCGCCGCAGGCCTGTTCGGCTGCCAGTTCGCCCGCCATTTCCTGCGCCTGGGCAAGCTCAGCCGTGGTTATGACCGCCTGCTGCAGTTGCTGATGCTCGGTGGCGTGCTGGTGATGGTGCTGGCCGTGAGCATGCGTTACGGCATTGCCTTGCGCATGGCCACGGTGTTGGCCCTGCTGTTCACCGTGAGCATCTTCAGCGCCGGCTTGTATGCCTGGGTTCGCGGCGTGCGGGTAGCGCGCTGGTTCATCATCGCCTGGAGCGCGTTCCTGCTGGGTGGGCTGGTCAACACCTTGATGGTGCTGGGCTACCTGCCGAACGTGTTCGTCACCATGTACGCCAGCCAACTGGGCTCGGCCCTGGAGGTGGCGCTGCTGTCGCTGGCCCTGGCGGACCGCATCAACAGCATGCGCGAACGCCAATCGCAGACCCTGCGTGAAACCGGGCGCACGCTGGAGCATTTGAACCAGCAGCTGGCGCGCAGCAACCACCTCAAGGACGAATTCCTCGCCACCGTGACCCACGAGCTGCGCACGCCGATGAACGGTGTGATCGGTTCACTGGAACTGATGCAGACGCTGCCCATGGGCGCCGAGATGGCGCAATACCACCGCACGGCGGTGGGTTCGGCCCAGGGCATGATGGACATGGTCGACGATATCCTCACCCTCACCGAGCTGCAGGCCGGCCGCCTGCGCGCCCAGGCCGCCCCCTTCAGCCTGCGGGGCATGCTCCAGGACCTGCGGGCCGGGCATGCCGGGATGGCGCTGGGCAAGGGCCTGTACCTGAGCCTGGACATCCCTGCGGAACTGCCCGACGACCTGCTGGGCGATGCGCAGAAGGTGGCTCGTTGCCTGGGCTGCCTGCTGGACAATGCGCTCAAGTTCACCCACCAGGGTGGGGTGATGCTGCAGGTGCGCGGGCGGCGCCTGGGGCCCGACAGCCTGGCGTTGACCTTCACCGTCAGCGACAGCGGCATCGGTTTCGATGACTTGGACCAGGCGATCCTCTACCAGCGCTTCTTCCAGGTCGATGGCTCGATGACCCGGCGTTACGGGGGCCTGGGCATTGGCTTGTCGATCTGCCGGAAGCTCGCTGAGCTGCTGGGCGGCAAGCTGTCCCACGAGTCGACCCGCGGCCTGGGCAGCCGCTTCGAATTGAGCCTGAACCTGGAAATCTCCCAGATGCAGATGCCCTCCGGCAGGACCGTTTCGGGCGCTACACGCTTCTGACAGCGCATCGCGAGCTCCTACTGGATTACGCAGGCCGGGTAGGAGCGAGCAAAGCTCGCGATGCGCTGCACAGCAGCGCCAATCCATCGTTCCTAAAACAGAACGCTAAAGCCAAAAACCACTATCTACCGCTCCAAAGGTGATGGTTTTAATCTTCTCCCATCAACGCGAAACACCCAACTTACTGAAAATCAAAACCCTTAGGAGCTACCCAAATGACTAACTTCAAATACAACCGCCTGAACAAAGACGACGCCGCCGTACTGCTGGTCGACCACCAGGCTGGCCTGCTGTCCCTGGTGCGCGACATCGAGCCGGATGCCTTCAAGAACAACGTGCTGGCCCTGGCGGACCTGGCCAAGTTCTTCAACCTGCCGACCATCCTCACCACCAGCTTCGAGCAAGGCCCCAACGGCCCGCTGGTGCCGGAACTCAAGGAACTGTTCCCGGACGCCCCATACATCGCCCGCCCAGGCCAGATCAACGCCTGGGACAACGAGGATTTCGTGAAAGCGGTGAAGGCCACCGGCAAGAAGCAGCTGATCATCGCTGGCGTGGTCACCGAAGTGTGCGTCGCCTTCCCGGCCCTGTCGGCCCTGGAAGAAGAGTTCGACGTGTTCGTGGTAACCGATGCCTCCGGCACCTTCAACGAAATGACCCGTGATGCCGCCCACGACCGCATGAGCCAGGCGGGCGCTCAACTGATGACCTGGTTCGGCGTGGCCTGCGAGCTGCACCGCGACTGGCGCAACGACATCGAAGGCCTGGCGGCGCTGTGCTCCAACCATATTCCGGACTACCGCAACTTGATGACCAGCTACAACGCTTTGACGGCTGGCAAGTAAGAGCGCGCCGCTCGCGCGGCGCATCGCGAGCTTTGCTCGCTCCTACCCGGGCCCTGCACAACTGCACAACTGCACAACTGCACAACTGCACAACCCCCCGTAGGAGCGAGCAAAGCTCGCGATGCGCTGCAAAGCAGCGCCCAATCATTGTTGTGACATCCCCCCGCGAGTGCTTCACTGGGCCATTCAGACACGCCCGGATCCAGGAGCTCTCGATGAACCTGCACCAGTACGCTGAAACCCACGAAGTCACCAACCAGCCACCGCCGCTCGATGGCGCCAACCTGTACCGCCTCGACCTGCCGCTGCAGCAATGGTCACGGCACTTCGGGGCCGGCTGGGCCGAATCGCGGATCGATGCCTACGGTGCCCTGGCCGGTGGCCCGCTGATGGCCGCCGGGTTCCTGGCCAACGCACACAAGCCCGAGTTCAGCAGCCACGACCGCTTCGGCCACCGCATTGACCTGGTCGAATTTCACCCTGCCTATCATCAACTGATGCGCACCGCCGTCGAACATGGCCTGCCCTCGCTGCCCTGGGCCGAGCCGCGCGCTGGCGCCCACGTGGCGCGGGCGTCGATGACCTACCTGCACAGCCAGGCCGAAGCCGGCAGCGGCTGCCCGTTGACCATGACCTTTGCTGCCGTGCCCGCACTGCGGCTGCAGCCTGAGCTTGCCGAATACTGGTTGCCGAAGATCCTTGCCCGCGAGTATGACCCACGCAATGTCGGGGACCGGCACAAGGCCGGGGTGACCATCGGCATGGCCATGACCGAAAAGCAGGGCGGCACCGACGTGCGCGCCAACACCACCCGCGCCTACCCGGTCGGCAGCCCGGGGCCTGGCCAACCCTATGAGCTGGTTGGGCACAAGTGGTTCTGCTCCGCGCCCATGTGCGACGCCTTCCTGACCCTGGCCCAGACCGACAAGGGCCTGAGCTGCTTCCTGCTGCCGCGCCACCGCCCGGATGACAACCGTAACCAGTTCTACATCCAGCGCCTGAAGAACAAACTCGGCAATAGCTCCAACGCCTCCAGCGAAGTGGAGTTCCGCGGCGGCCTGGCCTGGATGGTGGGTGAGGAGGGGCGGGGCGTGCCAACCATCATCGAGATGGTGGCCATGACCCGCTTCGATTGCATGGTCGGTTCCAGCGCCCTGATGCGCCAGGCACTGACCCAGGCCACCCACCACTGCGCATACCGCAAGGTTGGCGGCCGGGTATTGAACGAGCAGCCTCTGATGCAGAACGTGCTGGCTGACCTGGCCCTGGAAAGCGAGGCGGCGCTGGCCCTGAGCCTGCGCATGGGGCAGGCCCTGGAGCAGCTTGACGACCCGCAACAAGCGCATTTCGCCCGCCTGGTCACGGCGGTGGGCAAGTACTGGATCTGCAAACGGGCGCCGGCCATGATCAACGAGGCCGCCGAATGCCTGGGCGGTGCTGGCTATGTCGAGGACAGTATCCTGCCGCGCCTGTACCGGGAGGCGCCGGTCAACTCGACCTGGGAAGGCTCGGGCAATGTGCAGTGCCTGGATGTGCTGCGGGCCTTGTCCAAGGAGCCAGGGGTGCTCGATGCACTGTTCGCCGAATTGGGCGACGGCCACGGTGACCCGCGCCTGGCAGCGCATATCGGCAATTTGAAAGGGGCATTCACCGACACCAGCGACATCCAGTACCGGGCGCGGCAACTGACCGAAGACATTGCCCTGGCGCTGCAGGCTAAGTTGCTGCTGGAGGCGGGCAATGCAACCGTCAGCGATGCGTTCATCGGCAGCCGCCTGGCAGGCGGGGGCAGGGTGTACGGCGCATTGCCCCGCGGGGTTGACGTGCAAGCCCTGGTGGCAAGGTCGACGCCGGCCTGGGCCGGTTGAGTTGCCTGCTTCGCTTGAAGGCGCGGGCTTGACCCGTGAATCAGGCAACACCGATCAATGGGGGTGAATTTACCCAAGAAGGCAGGCAAGATGGCTGGCATGCATGTCCAGACAGGAAGCCCAGTGTGAGCCAAGCTTTTGTAGTCGTAGATACCCCCGAACAGGCCGTCGACCGTCTGGCGGCCCTGCATGACCAGGCCACCGGGGCGCTGAGCCAGGCCCTCAAGCGCTACCTGAAGGACCGTACCGAGCCAAATGCCGATGAGCATGCCCTGTTCCGCTACCCGGCACTGCGCCTGACCTACCACAGCCACGGTGAAGTCGCCGCCACCACCCGCGCCTATGCCAAGGTCCAGGTGGCCGGCACCTACAGCGTCACGGTCACCCAGCCTGCGGCGTTTCGTGGCTACCTGCTGGACCAGCTGCGGCCCTTGATGCACGACTACACGGTAACCGTGGAAGTTGGCGTCAGCGAACAGAACATTCCTTACCCCTATGTGGTCGACCAGGGTGATGAGCTGGCCGGCAGCGGTATCACTGCCGCAGAGCTCGCCCGCGTATTCCCCAGCACCGACCTGTCCGCCGCCACCGACAATATCGCCGATGGCCTGTACGACTGGGGCAACGCCGAAACCCTGCCGCTGGCGCTGTTCGACGCCGCCCGCGTGGACTTCTCGCTGCGCCGCCTGGTGCACTACACCGGCAGCGACTGGCGCCATGTGCAGCCATGGATCCTGCTGACCAACTACCACCGCTACGTCGACCAGTTCATCAGCCACGGCCTTGAGCAGTTGCGCGAAGACCCACGCTTCGTGCGCATGGTGCTGCCAGGCAACGTGGTGATCGAGAAGGGCATGGACCACGGCGAGGCCCAGGCCCTGGTGGCCAGCGTGATCTGGCACCGCTACCAGATGCCGGCTTACCACCTGATCGCGGCCGACGGTGACGGCGTCACCCTGGTCAACATCGGTGTCGGCCCGTCCAATGCCAAGAACATCACCGACCACCTGGCGGTGCTGCGCCCGCACTGCTGGCTGATGATTGGCCACTGTGGTGGCCTGCGCCAGTCGCAAACCATCGGCGATTATGTGCTGGCCCACGCCTACATGCGCCGCGACGGTATTCTCGACCGCGTGGTGCCGCCGAACATTCCGATTCCGGCCCTGGCCGAGGTGCAACTGGCCCTGCAGGAAGCCGCGGCGCAAGTGACCGGCGAGCGCGGCGAGGAACTGAAGAAGCGCCTGCGCACCGGCACCGTGCTGACCTACGACGACCGCAACTGGGAACTGCGCTGGGCCCAGGAGCGGCCGCTGATCAACCTGTCGCGGGCCGTGGCGGTGGACATGGAAAGCGGCACCATCGCTGCCCAGGGCTATCGCCTGCGGGTGCCGTATGGCACGTTGCTGTGCGTATCCGACAAACCCCTGCACAGCGAGATCAAGCTGCCGGGCTCGGCCAACGCCTTCTACAACCGGGCGGTCAGCCAGCACTTGAAAATCGGCATTGCCGCCCTCGACCTGCTGCGCACCGAGCTCAATTCGTTGCACTCGCGTAAACTGCGCAGCTTCGATGAGCCGCCGTTCCGCTGAGGATCCATGCCACTGCCACCCCGTTCCAAGCCGCGCCGTCCCCAGGCGCGGCCTGCCGGCCCCCGTCGCCAGGCCAAGGCGCCGCCGGCCGAGCCGCGCCTGATCCTGTTCAACAAACCCTTCGACGTGCTGACCCAGTTCAGCGACGGTGAAGGGCGGGCGACGCTCAAGGATTTCATCGATATCCCGGGCGTGTACCCGGCCGGGCGCCTGGACCGCGACAGCGAAGGCCTGCTGCTATTGACCAACGATGGCGGGCTGCAGGCGCGCATCGCCGACCCCAAGCACAAGTTGCCCAAGACCTATTGGGTGCAGGTAGAGGGCGAGCCGAGCGAGGAGCAGATCCAGCGCCTGCGCGATGGCGTTCAGCTCAATGATGGCCCGACCCTGCCGGCCGAGGCACGGCGCCTCGAAGAACCCGAACTGTGGCCGCGCAACCCTCCGGTACGCTTTCGCAAAAGCGTGCCGACCTGCTGGCTGGAGTTGGTGATCCGTGAGGGGCGCAACCGCCAGGTGCGGCGCATGACGGCGGCAGTGGGGCTGCCGACCTTGCGTCTGGTGCGGGTGCGGATTGGCGACTGGGCGCTGGATGGGCTTGAACAAGGTTGCTGGCGTGAAGTAGCGCCCAAGCTTTAGGCCCATCCGCGGGTAAACCCGCTCCCACTTGATGTAGGAGCGGGCTTGCCCCGCGAACAGGCCCTTGCAGGCCTATACCCCTTCGAGAAACGCCACCACCACGCTCTTGATAATGAAGGCCAGCACCCCAAGCCCAAGCACAAAGAACAGAATCAGCGTACCGAACCGGCCGGCCTTGGACTTTTTCGCCAAGTCCCAGACGATGAAACCCATGAACCCGATCAACACGGTCACCAGGATGATCATCATCCATTCTTCGAATACGGCGGGGTCCATCGGCGCTCTCCTGGCAGGCTAAATCGGCCGAGTATACGCCTGCCAGCGCGCAATTAACGGAGGTGGGTCAATGGCAGCTCGGTACTGGCCAGCACCTGGTTGAGCACAAAGCTCGAGCGCACACTGGTGACCCCTTCGATACGGGTCAGGCTGCCCAGCAGCAGCTTCTGGTAATGGTCCATGTCCGGCACCACCACCTTCAGCTGGTAGTCAGCGTCCATGCCGGTGACCAGGCTGCATTCAAGCACCTGTGGCAGGTTGCGAATGGCCGCCTCGAAGGTTTCGAAGCGCTCGGGGGTGTGCCGGTCCATGCCGATCAGCACGTAGGCCGTGAGGCTCAGGCCAAGCTTCTTGCGGTCGAGCAGGGCGACCTGGCGCGAGATATAGCCGTCGTCTTCCAGCTGCTTGACCCGACGCGAGCATGGCGATGGCGACAGGCCAATGCGCTCGGCCAGCTCCTGGTTGGAGATGCGCGCATCGCGCTGCAATTCGGCAAGAATGCTCAGGTCGTAGCGGTCAAGTTTGCTCATGGAAATGGCCTTTTCTGTTCGGATTGCGGTGAATTATCGATCCAGGGTTAAAAATTGCGCAAGTGCTATTTATCTGAGCAATCTTCGCAATCCTCTGCCGCACCTGCTCCCGTATCTTTAACTCCAGAATCACTGCCCGGACATCAGTCCACGGCGACGCGCCCTAGGCGGGCGGTCGCGGCCCGGCCATCCAACAGGATCTGCCAGGCCCCCGGGCTACACAGCGTCCAGAAGACGCTGTGAGGTGAGCCGGCATCACAAGTGCCGAGCACGGACGACAAATTCCAAAGGGAGGCCCCATGGCCTCCCTTTTTTCATGGCCGCGATTTCATCTGGCAGCGGCGTACAGGGGCGCCGCCGCCGCGTTAGACTGGCAGCATGCTGGTTTATTCACCGTGAGGAACAACATGAAGTCGCGCATCTGGCAGTTGGCAGGTGTTGGTTTGCTGGGTTTGAGCCTGAGCCTCGGGGCCATGGCCGAGGGGCCGGGCGAGGGCCATGAAGACGGTGGCCCCCGTCGCCCGCTCGGTTCGCGTGACCAGGTGCGCCAGACCGAGCCTGCCCGGCAGGGTTACTACCAGGACATTCCCCGGCGCAACGGCGACAACCGCCACTGGCAAGCCGGCGGCCCTGGCCAGCGCCCCGGTGGCGATTGGCAGGGCCGCCCGGACGGCCATGGCAATGGCTGGGGGCCAGGCCCGCAGTACCGCCCTGGGCACAATGTCGACCGCTTCCCGGACCGCTACTGGAAAGTGCCTTACCGCGGCCAGGACTACTTCTATTCCGGTGGCTACTGGTACCGCCCCCATGGCGGTGGCTACGTCGTGGTGACTCCACCCTATGGTGTGCGGGTCGGCTACCTGCCCTCCTATGCGCGGGAGGTCTGGCTGGGCGGTGCGCTGTTCTTCCTGGTAGCCGACACCTATTACCAGTACCTGGCCGACAGCCAGGAATACGTGGTGGTGAACCCGCCGGTTGGCGCACCCGCGCCGCTGCCGGCAGCGGCACCGGCGAACAATGTGTATGACGTGGTGGCGTACCCGATGTATGGGCAGGGCCAGGAGCAGCAGGACCAGGACCGCTACCAGTGCCACCGCTGGGCGGTCAGCCAGTCGGGCTTCGACCCGGCAACCGCGCCATACGCACCGCCAGCGGAAGTGGCAAGCAACTACCGCCGGGCCTTGGGGGCCTGCTTCAGTGGCCGAGGCTACAGCGTGAACTGAGCACTTGCGGGCGCGGGGTTACACCGGGTCGGCGTGCACCAACACGTCGGCTTTCGGGTACTGCTGGCGGATCACTGCCGAGGCGCGCACGCACAGGGCGTGCGCCTCGTGCAGCGGCAATTGCCCCGGCAGTTCCAGGTGCAGTTGCACGAACCACTGGTTGCCCGACACCCGCGTGCGCAGATCGTGCACGCCTTTGACGCCCGGTATGCCCAGCACCAACTCGACCATGGCTTCGCCAATGGCGTCGGGCAGCGCTTTGTCCATGAGGATGGCGGTGCTTTCCCGAGCGATCTGCACCGCACTCCACAGGATGTACAAGGCAATGCCCAGGCCGAACAGTGCGTCCAGTTGCGGCCAGCCAAAACCTGCCAGCAACAGGGCAAGCAGGATGCTGCCGTTCAGCAGCAGGTCGGAGCGGTAATGCAGCGAGTCTGCCCGCACTGCCGTCGAGCCGGTCAGGCGGATGACCTTGCGCTGGAACAGCAGCAGGGCGACGGTCAGTGCCAGCGACAGCAGCATCACCGCGATGCCGATGGCGGTGTCACCCAGAGGTTGCGGCGCCTGCAGGCGCTCGGCCGCCTGCACCCCGATCAACACCGCGCTCACCCCGATGAACAGCGCCTGGGCCATGCCGGCCAAGGCTTCGGCCTTGCCATGGCCGAACCGGTGGTCGTCATCGGCCGGGCGCAGGGCATAGTGCACCGCAAGCAGGTTGAGAAATGACGCCACGGCATCCAGCGCCGAGTCGGTCAGCCCGGCCAGCAGGCTGACCGAACCGCTCAGCCACCAGGCCACCGCCTTGCTCAATACCAGGATGCTGGCCACCGCCAACGACGCGCGGGTGGCCAGGCGCAGCAGGCGCTGGTGTTCGGCCGAGGTGGTCATGTGCGGGAAATCGTCCTCAGGCCGCCGGCACCAGGCCAAGCGCCGCCAGCTGTTCCACGCTGCCGCGGTGCTGGATCAACCGTGGGTCGTCCAGCGGCAGGCGCTGGCCCAGTTCGCTTTCCAGAATGGCCTGCAGCTTGAGGTTGTCGACCTTGCCGTCGGGGGTGATGGCCTGTTGCAGCTTGGCGGGCGCGACCTGGGCCGTGGTACCGCCAGGGAAGTAGATAGCGCCCGTGGCGAAGTCAACGCCAAAGGCGATCAGGCCAGGAATGACGTAGAACAGGATGCCGATTGCGTCGAGCGCAACGATCACCGGGTCGACCTTGCCGTCGATCTGGCCACGGCGGTCTGGGTAGAACAGCGTGCCACAGGCCGTCAATTGGGTGAGCAGGGTGGCAATCAGGGCGCCGCCAATGACGCGGGATGGGATGCGCATGTAAATCTCCGGAAAAGGTGTCCTGCAGGGTGGGCGAAGCGCCAGCACCTGATGCTAAGACCATGATAGAGCAGGCTCGGTTCGCCGTTATACTCGCCGCACTGTTCGAGGACCACCATGATTTCATTACCAATCGATGCCGTTTTGCCGGCCCTGCGCCAGGCCCTGGAAAACCGCGACGAAGCCGTGCTCGAAGCACCGCCCGGCGCCGGCAAGACCACCCGCGTGCCGCTGGCGCTGCTGCACGAGCCTTGGCTGGCCGGGCAAACCATCCTCATGCTTGAACCCCGCCGCCTGGCCGCCCGTGCGGCGGCCGAGCGGCTGGCCAGCGAGCTGGGGGAAAAAGTGGGTGAAACGGTGGGCTACCGCATTCGCCTGGACAGCAAGGTCGGGCCCAACACCCGTATCGAAGTGGTTACCGAAGGCATCCTCACCCGCCGCCTGCAGGCCGACCCCGCGCTCGACGGCGTGGGCCTGCTGATATTCGACGAATACCATGAGCGCAGCCTGGACGCCGACCTGGCCCTGGCGCTGAGCCTCAATGGCCGCGAACTGCTGCGCGACGAGCCGCCGTTGAAGATCCTGCTGATGTCGGCAACGCTGGAGGGCGAGCGCCTGTCGCGCCTGTTGGGCGATGCGCCGGTGGTCAGTAGCGAGGGCCGCATGCACCCCGTGGATATCCGCTGGGGCCGCCCGTTCCAGCCGGGCGAGTTCATCGAGCCACGGGTGCTGGACAACGTGCTGCTGGCGCTCGCCGAGCAGCCTGGCAGCGTGCTGGTGTTCCTGCCCGGCCAGGCCGAGATCCGCCGCGTGCACCAGAGCCTGCAGGACGCCTTGGGCGAGCGGCCAGATGTGCTGCTGTGCCCGCTGCACGGCGAACTCGACCTCAATGCCCAGCGCGCAGCCATCGACCCGGCGCCCCAGGGCCTGCGCAAGGTGGTACTGGCCACCAACATCGCCGAAACCAGCCTGACCATCGACGGCGTGCGCGTGGTGATCGACGCAGGCCTTGCCCGGGTGCCGCGTTTCGACCCCGGCAGCGGCATGACCCGCCTGGACACCCAGCGCATTTCCCGCGCCAGTGCCACCCAGCGTGCCGGCCGCGCCGGGCGCCTGGAGCCCGGGGTGTGCTACCGGCTGTGGTCCGAGGCCCAGCACGAGCAACTGGCCGCCCATGGCAGTGCCGAAATCTTTCAGGCCGACCTGGCGGGCCTGGCCCTGCAACTGGCGCGCTGGGGCGTTACCCCCGAGCAGTTGCGCTGGCTCGACCAGCCGCCGCCGGCGGCCTTTTCCCAGGCCCAGGACCTGCTGGCGCGCCTGGGCGCGTTCAAGCCGGGCAGCCGCGACAACCTCAGCGAACATGGCCAGGCCATGGCCGAGTTGCCAGCGCACCCGCGCATCGCCCACCTGCTGTTGCGCGGCCAGCACCTGGGGCTGGCGAGCATGGCGTGCGATGTAGCGGCGTTGTTGGGTGAGCGCGATATCCAGCGCGGCGGCGGCGCCGACTTGCACAGCCGGCTGGCGCTGGTCAGCGGCCAGGACAAGGCCAGCCGCGCCAGCCAGGGCGGCGTGCAACGGGCCCGGCAGCTTGCCCGCCAGTACCGCGGCCTGTTGCGTGGCAAACCCGCTGCGGCGGTTGCCGACCCCGACCACCCGCGCTGGCTTGGCGCATTACTGGCGCTGGCCTACCCTGACCGGGTCGCCCAGCAGCGCCGCGAAGGCGGGGCCGAGTATCGCCTGGCCAATGGCCGTGCGGCCTTGTTCAGCGAGGCCGATGCGTTGATGAAATGCCCGTGGCTGGTGATCGCCGACCTGGGCAGCCGCCAAGGCCAACGCGAAGAGCGTATCTACCTCGCCGCCGAGTTCGACCCGGCGCTGCTCGATGGCGTGTTGGCCGAGCAGGTCGAGCGGGTGGATATCCTCGACTGGGACGAGCGCGAGCAGGTGCTGCGCGCCGAGCGCCAGGTCAAGGTCGGCGAACTGGTGCTCAGCCGCGAACCACTGCCCGGGCTGGATGACGAAGCCCGGGCCAAGGCCCTGCTTGGGCTGGTGCGGCGCAAAGGCCTGAACCTGCTGACCTGGACCCCGGAGCTGCGCCAATGGCAGGCACGTGTGTCGCTGCTGCGCCAGCTGGACCTGGACAAGGACGGCCACAGCGAATGGCCCGACCTGGGCGACGAGGCCCTGCTCGCCAGCCTGGAAGACTGGCTGCAACCCTACCTGGGCAAGGTTTCGCGCCTGAGCCACTTTGCCGCCCTGGACCTCTCGTCGATGCTGCGCAACCTGCTGCCCTGGCCACTGCCCCAGCGCCTGGAGGAACAGGCCCCGACACACCTTGGCGTGCCGTCTGGGTCGAACATCCGCCTGGATTACAGCGAAAATCCGCCGATTCTCGCCGTGCGCCTGCAAGAGCTGTTTGGCCTGGCCGATACCCCGCGCATCGCCCAGGGCCGCCAGCTGGTCAAGCTGCACCTGCTGTCACCGGCACGTCGGCCGGTGCAGGTCACCCAAGACCTGGCCAACTTCTGGCGTACCACTTATGCCGAAGTGAAGAAGGACCTCAAGGGGCGTTACCCCAAGCATTACTGGCCAGACGACCCGTTGGTGGCCGAAGCCACTGCACGGGCCAAGCCAAGGGGCACCTGAGCCCCTGATGGTCACTGCGCGGGCTGGGTTTCCAGCAGCATGAACAGCCGGTACAGCACCACGGTGCTGAACAGCTGCAGGAAACCGCTGAGGCTGTCCATGGCCAGTTCCATGCCGGGGGCGGGGTCGGGGAAGGCCATCAGCAGCAGGCCGTCGATCAGCCAGATCGGCGCCAGCACGCCGAGCACGCATAGCATGATGCGCAGGAAGTGCCCGGTGGTCATGCGCGCGCTCTCGCGCATCGCCTGCACTACCGGCAGGCCGCGCAGCACCAGCAGGTACTCGGCGAACACCAGGTTGATCATGATCCACACGCCAGGGAAAACGAACAGCGCCAGGCCCGCCATGATCAGCAGCGAGCTGATCAGAATCAGCAACGCCAGCTGCGGCCATAGCTGCACGGCGCGGGCGAACAGGTCGCGGCGCGGCACGTCCTGGCCGTTGCTGCGGGTGTGCAGGTAAAGAATCAACGCTGCGCTGTAGAGCGGGTAGAACAGCAGGCTGACGAGCATGCCGTAGGCCGGGGAGGCCTGGTCGCCCAGCTGGCGGTACAGCAGCTGGGTCACCAGGGCCTCCAGCACCACCAGCGGCAGGCACAGCGGGATGATGTTCGCCAGGTGGCGGCGGAAGAAGTACAGGGAGTCGCGCAGAACGCTCAGCGGATTCATCGGTCAACATCGCATGGCAATTGAAGCAGGGGTGTCACTTTAGCCCAGAGCGGTAACTTGCTGAAAAAAGTTTCACCCGCCTGGTGATTGAATCCGCCGCTGGAGCGCCCCATCTTTGACACGTCCGATGTCCTGCTAGCCCACGAGGTAGCCCCATGAACACTGATGAACAAACCCTGATCGACGGCCTGTTCGGCCGCATCAAGCAAGCCGAAGACCCCAGCCAGCCCCGTGATGCCCAGGCCCAGGCGTGCATCGAGGAGCACGTGCGCCAGCAGCCGGCTGCGCCTTACTACATGGCCCAGGCGATTCTGGTTCAGGAAGCGGCCATCAAGCGCCTGGACGAGCAGAACAAGCAACTTCAAGCCGACTTGCAGCAGGCCCGTGCCCAGGCCGAGGCCAACCGTGCCAGCGCGGCCAGCAGCAGCGGCAATGGCGGAGGCGGTTTCCTCTCCAGCATCTTTGGTGGTGGCGCACGCAGCAACCCAGAGCCGGCACCACAGCCACGCCAGGCCAGTGCGCCGGTGCCGTCCGGTGGCGGCTGGCGCGAGCCGAGTGCCCCGGGTTTTGCCCAGCAGCCCCAGGCGCAGATGCAACAGCCGCAAGCGGGTTTCGGTGCCGCCCCGGCGCGCAGCGGTGCCAGCAGTTTCCTCGGCGGCGCGATGCAGACCGCAGCCGGCGTGGCCGGTGGCGTGCTGCTGGCGCAAGGCATCAGCAGCCTGTTCAACCACCACTCGCAGCCTGAGGAAGTGGTGGAAGTGATCAAGGAAGAACCGGCGTCTGCCAGCGATACCGCGGGTTGGAACGATCAGGGCGGGCAGGAGCACGTGGCTGACAACGGCGGCTGGGGCAATGACCAGGGTGGTTTTGCCGACACCGACTATGGCAACGACGATGGCGGGTTCTTCTCGGACGACGATACGTACGTCTGACCGGTCTGGCATACTGCTGGCATTCCTGGGGGCGCATCGCGCCCCTAATCGCGGGCAAGCCCGCTCCTACAGTGATCGAGTGAGGTCCTGTGGGAGCGGGCTTGCCCGCGAAGTTTTCAGACGACGAGGTTTCCAGGTGAAAAAGATTGCGCTGTTCGCCGACGTGCAGAACCTCTACTACACCGTGCGCCAGGCCCACGGTTGCCACTTCAACTACACCGCACTGTGGAACGCCGTCAGCCGTGAAGGCGAGATAGTCGAGGCCGTGGCCTATGCCATCGACCGAGGTGACAGCAAGCAGCAGCAGTTCCAGCAGATTCTGCGCAACCTCGGCTTCGAGGTGCGCTTGAAGCCTTTTATCCAACGCAGTGACGGCTCGGCCAAGGGTGACTGGGACGTGGGTATCACCCTTGATGTGATCGATGCGGCCAGCCGGGTCGACCAGGTGGTTCTGGCCTCCGGTGATGGGGATTTCGACCTGCTGCTGGAGCGGGTGATCCAGCGCCATGGGACCGAGGCCGTGGTGTATGGCGTGCCGGGGCTGACGGCGCTGTCGCTGATTCGTGCGGCCAGCCGTTATGTGCCGATTGAAGGCCGGTTGTTGTTGAGGCATTGAGGCGCAGAAGTGTGCCGCCCATTTCAGCCTGTTTTGTAACTTATCTTTACGCTGGCAGCCCCCTACAATCAGTCACCCGAAAACGGATGTCCGAGTTCCCTGCCATGCCTGCCTCCCGTCGTTTCCCGCTGTTGCTTATCGGCGCCTTCCTGGCGTTGTACCTGGTGTGGGGTTCCACCTACCTGTTCATCCGCATTGGCGTTGAGTCCTGGCCGCCGATGCTGATGGCCGGTGTGCGCTTCCTGACTGCCGGCGGCCTGCTTTACGGCTTCCTGCGCTGGCGCGGAGTACCGGCGCCGACCTGGCCACAGTGGCGGGCGGCCGGTGCCGTGGGCTTTCTGTTGCTCAGTTGCGGCAACGGTGGCGTGACGGTGGCCGAGCACGCTGGGGTGGCATCCGGCGTCGCGGCACTGGCCGTGGCCACGGTGCCGTTGTTCACCCTGCTGTTTGGCCTGCTGTTCGGCCATCGCAACTCACGCCTGGAATGGGCCGGGATCCTGCTCGGGCTGCTTGGCATCGGCTTGCTCAACCTTGGCTCCAACCTGCAGGCCAGCCCCATCGGTGCGGCGCTGATCCTGTTCGCCGCCGCGTCCTGGGCGTTCGGCTCGGTGTGGAGCAAGAGCTTGCCCTTGCCCCAGGGCCCCATGGCCAGCGCCGCCGAGATGCTGGTCGGCGGCGCGGTGCTGCTGCTGGGCAGTGCGCTGTCCGGTGAACGCATGACGCAAATGCCCAGCGCCGCTGGCTGGGGCGCGCTGGCCTACCTGGTGCTGTTCGGATCGATCCTGGCGTTCAGCGCCTACATGTACCTGCTCAAGCACGTGCGCCCGGCAGCGGCCACCAGCTATGCCTACGTCAACCCGGCGGTGGCGGTGCTGCTGGGCATCGTCTTCGCTGGCGAACACATCGGCGCTGAAGAATGCCTGGCCATGGCGGTGATCATTGGTGCCGTGGTGCTGATCGGCCTGCCGCAGTGGCGCAAGGCGCCAGCGCAGCCGGCGAAGGGCGAAATCTGCAAGTAGGCAGGGGCGATGCGGTAAACTTGCCGCCTTCGCTGAACCCCCTGACGGTATTGCCATGAATTTCGCCAAACTCGGCCTGATCGAACCGCTGCTGCGCACCCTGCAGCAGCTCGACTACACCACGCCCACCCCGGTCCAGGCCAAGGCCATTCCCGCCGTGCTGGCCGGCCGCGACCTGATGGCCGCCGCCCAGACCGGCACCGGCAAAACCGCCGGCTTCGCCCTGCCGGTGCTGCAGCGCCTGGCCCTGGAAGGGGAGAAGGTCGCCAGCAACTCGATCCGCGCGCTGGTGCTGGTGCCAACCCGCGAACTGGCCGAGCAGGTACACGCCAACGTGCGCGAGTACGCCGAGAACCTGCCGCTGAGCACCTATGCGGTATACGGCGGTGTCAGCATCAACCCGCAGATGATGCGCCTGCGCCGTGGTGTCGACCTGCTGGTGGCAACGCCAGGCCGCCTGCTCGACCTGTTCCGCCAGAACGCCGTAAAGTTCAACCAGGTGCAGGCCTTGGTGCTCGACGAAGCCGACCGCATGCTTGACCTGGGCTTCGCCGAGGAACTGCAGGCGGTGTACGCCGCCTTGCCGCGCAAACGCCAGACGCTGTTGTTTTCCGCCACCTTCTCCGACCAGATCCGCATGCTCGCAGGCCTTGCCCTGAACGACCCGCTGAGCATTGAAGTGAGCCCGCGCAACGCTGCCGCCACCACGGTCAAACAATGGCTGGTGCCGGTGGATAAAAAGCGCAAGGCCGACTTGTTCGTTCACCTGATGCGCAAGCAGCGCTGGAAGCAGGTGCTGGTGTTCGCCAAGACCCGCAACGGCGTCGACCAGCTGGTCGAGCGGCTGCTGGCCGAGGGCGTGAACGCCGACGGCATCCACGGCGACCGCCCGCAGGCCACCCGCCAGCGTGCGCTGGACAGCTTCAAGGCGCGTGAAATCCAGGTGCTGGTGGCGACGGATGTCGCGGCCCGTGGCCTGGACATCGATGACCTGCCGCTGGTGGTCAACCTCGACTTGCCGATCGTGGCCGAGGACTACGTGCACCGCATCGGCCGTACTGGCCGGGCGGGTAACAAGGGCGAGGCGATTTCGCTGGTGTGCGCCGATGAAGTGCAGCTGCTCTCGGCGATCGAGGTGCTGACCCGGCAGACCTTGCCGCGCCATGAGGAACCGGATTTCATCCCTGAGCACCGGGTGCCGATGACCGATGCCAGTGGCCAGGTGGTCAAGAAACCGAAGAAGCCCAAGAAGCCCAAGGAGAACAGCGCCAAGCGTGGCCTGGGGCGTTGGCTGGACAGCGCCGAGGCCGGCGCCGCCGAGCCGCCGGTCAAGGCCGTGCGCAAGGTACCGAGCTTCAACAGCGGGCCGCGCAAGCGCAAACCCTAAGCCTTGGCGCCGCTTGTGCGGCGCATCGCGAGCTCTGCTCGCTCCTACCAGGTCAGGGCCGGCTAGGCGTTTGGTAGGAGCGAGCGCAGTTCGCGATGCGCAGCCCAACTAGCTGCGGGATTTCAACCAACCCGCCGCCGCCCGCCCGGCGCGCAATCCGCTGGCAAAGCACGCGGTCAGCAGGTAGCCACCGGTAGGCGCTTCCCAGTCAAGCATCTCGCCTGCACAGAACACCCCCGGCATCCCCCGCAGCATCAACCCTTCATCCAGCCCTTCGAAACGCACCCCGCCGGCGCTGCTGATCGCCTCATCCAGCGGCCGTGTGCGTACCAGGTTGATCGGTAGCGCCTTGATCGCCCGCGCCAGCGCCAGGGGGTCGGCAAACGTCGCCGGGTCGGTCAGCTCCCGCAGCAACCCGGCCTTGGCTCCGTCGATGCCCAGCTGGCCATGCAGGTGCTTGGCCATTGAACGCGACCCACGCGGTTTGGCCAGGGCCTGGGCGATTTTATCCACAGGCTTGTCGGGCAGCAGGTCGAGCAACAGCGTGGCCTGCCCGTTGCCTTCGAGGGCCTGGCGCAGCGGCGCCGACCAGGCATACACCAGGCTGCCTTCGACACCCTGGGCGGTGAGGATGAACTCGCCCTTGCGCGGCGCCAGCCCCGGCATGCTCAGGGCGATGTTCTTCAACGGCGCGCCAGCGAACTTATCCACCAGCAGTGGGCTCCAGCCTGCCACCTCGAAGCCGCAGTTGCTCGGCCGCAGCGGCGAGATATCCACAGCCCGCTCGGCCAGCAACGGCTGCCAGGCGCCGTCTGAACCGAGCCGCGCCCAACTGCCGCCACCCAGGGCCAGCACCACGGCATCGGCTTTCAGCTGCAATTCACCCTGTGGATAAGCGATTCGCAGCGTCCCGTCGGCATGCCAGCCCAGCCAGCGGTGACGGGTGTGGATAACTATCCCGCTGTCGCGCAGGCGCTTGAGCCACGCGCGCAGCAACGGCGCGGCTTTCATGTCGGTGGGGAACACCCGGCCCGAGGTGCCGACGAAGGTGTCGATACCCAAGCCGTGAATCCACTGGCGCAGGGCATCGGCATCGAAGTCCTGCAGCAGTGCATCGATTTCCCCCTGGCGTTCGGCATAGCGCGAGACGAACTGTGGATAAGCTTCCGAGTGGGTGATGTTCATGCCGCCCACGCCTGCCAGCAGGAACTTGCGCCCCACCGACGGCATGGCGTCGAACACCTGCACGGCCAGGCCCTGTTGGGCCAGGGCTTCGGCAGCCATCAGGCCGGCCGGGCCGGCACCAATGACGACGGCCAGGGGAGGGGATGCGGGGTGGTTATTGGGCATGGCGGGCAGCAGGCTGTGGAAAAGAATGCGCATTCTAGCGCAGCCTGGCGGCTTCAAGCACTGTACAAAAAATGAACACTATTCTGAAGCCAGCGTGATACAAGGGCTGCAGCCGCTTTCCCGCAGGTTATCCACAAGCGGTTCCACAGTCATTGTGAACAACCGAGCACCCGCGCCGCGCTGTGGTGAAGGATGCCGTGGCGCCTGGCCAAGGCTTCGCGGTCCTTGCTGTAGCCGCCACCAATTACGCCCACCACTGGGATATCCCGGCCCAGGCAGTGGCACATCACCTTTTCGTCCCGCGCGGCCACACCCGCATCGGTCAGTTGCAGGTAGCCCAATGCATCGTCCTTGTGCACATCGACCCCGGCGTCGTACAGCACCAGGTCGGGTTGGTACAGCGGCAGCAGGTAGTTCAGGGCGTCTTCCACCACCTGCAGGTAGGCGGAATCGCCCATGCCGCGCGGCAGGGGAATGTCCCAATCGCTGTGGGCCTTGCGCGCAGGGAAGTTCTGCTCGCAGTGCAGCGAAACGGTGATCGCCTCGGGGGTGTCGTGAAGAATGCGCGCGGTGCCATCGCCCTGGTGTACGTCGCAATCGAAGATCAGCACCCGGTGCACGCGGCCGGCTTCGAGCAGGTAACGGCTGATCACGGCCAGGTCGTTGAAGATGCAGAAACCGGCGGGGTGGTCGTAGTGGGCGTGATGGGTGCCACCGGCCAGGTGGCAGGCAATGCCATGCTGCAGGGCCAGCTCGGCAGTCAGCAGCGAGCCACCCACCGCCCGCACGGTACGCCGTGCCAGGGCTTCGCTCCAGGGCAGGCCAAGGCGGCGCTGGTCCTCGCGAGACAGTTCGCCGTTCATGTAGCGCTCGATGTAGCTGCGCTCGTGGGCCAGGGCAAGGATGTCGTTGGGGCAGATTTCCGGGCGCAGCAGGGCCTGGTCGGTGGTCAGCCCGCTGGCCACCAGGTGGTCGCGCAGCAGGCGAAACTTGTCCATCGGGAAACGGTGCTCGGCGGGGAATTCCGGGCTGTAGTCATCGTGGTAGATCAGCGGCAACGGCATGGGGAGTTCGCAATCAGGGCCAGCGCTGATCTTGCCATGGCCGAGGAGGGTTTGGGGACCTCGGCCGTTTGCTTATCGCCCGGCGCTGGCCAGTACCCGTTGCCAGTCCGGCTCGTTCAGGCGGCCAAGGATCCGCGCCTTGCCGTTGCCATCGACGGAAACGAACAGGGCGCTGGCATAGCCGCTCTCGCGCTCGCCACCGGCCACCTTCTGCTGGCGGGCGAAGTGGTCGATGCAGCCGTTGTGGGTCACCAACACCAGGTTGTGCCCAGCACGCTTGCGTGCCAGCGCCTCTTTGGCGAAGCCGCTGTCGCAGCTTTCCAGCCAGGCCTCGCTGGGCATGGCCTGGCCGAGGATGAAGTGCGCGGTCTGCTGGGTGCGCAGTTTCGGGCTGCTGAGCAGGTCGCTGTTGGCCAGGCCCAGTTGCTTGAGGCCTTGGCCAACCCGGGTGGCCGCTTCGGCGCCGGCCACGGTGATGCCGGTAGGGTCGTCCAGGCACGGCCCGGGCGCACTGTCGCAGCGTTCGGCATGGCGGATCATCACGATCACCGCGCCCTCGGCCCAGTCCTGCAGCAGGCCGCTTTCACTCAACTGTTGCTCGTTGCCAAGGTCCACGATATGGGTCCTCGTCGCCAGCCAGGTGGTCACTGCCGCAATGACCATGCACAGGCCGAGGGCGGCACCGAGGGCTTTGCGCGACAGGCGTCGCTTGCGACGGGCGTGGATGGCGGGATGGCCCAAGGTGTTGCTCGGCTGCATGCGTCACTCCAATGGCGCGGCGGTGGGTGATGGCAGTGTGCTAAACCGTCTGTCGGGGGCTGGTGAAGCGCGTGTGAAAATTCTATTCAGGCCGCTGCGGGCTGGGTGAAAGCCCTGGCTGCGCCTACGCTGTAAAGTGCAGGTCGGTAAAACCGGAGCACGCCCCATGACCCCCATCCTCCACCTGGAAAGCGCACGCCTGGTGCTGCGCCAATGGCACGACGACGACCTGCGCGAGTTCGCCGCGTTGTGCGCCGACCCGCAGGTGATGCGCTACTTCCCGGCGCCGATGACGCGGCTGGAAGCGGCGGCGCTGATCGGCAGGATCCGCGGGCACTTCAACGAGTACGGCTATGGTCTGTGGGCACTGGAACGTAAGGATAGCGGTGCTTTCATCGGTATGACGGGGCTGCTGCAGGTCAATTTCGACGCGCCCTTTGCCCCGGCGGTGGAGATTGGCTGGCGCCTGGCCCGCCGCCACTGGGGGCTGGGCTTCGCCAGTGAGGCGGCATGGACCTGCCTGCGTTGTGCCTTCGCCCAATTGCGCCTGGAGCAGGTGGTGTCGTTCACTAGCCAGAGCAACCTGCCGTCACAGAAAGTGATGCAGGCCATTGGCATGGTCCGTGACCAGGACGGCGATTTCGAACACCCGCGCCTGCCCACCGGCCACCCGCTGCGGCCCCATGTGCTGTACCGCATGGACCGCGCCCACTGGGAGCAGACCCTGCGCACTGAATGAGCGGCCATGCGCGGCGTCGATGACAAACCCTGTATCATTTGCCTGATCGAGCGCCGCCAAGGCGATGCATCGCGAGCCAGGCTCGCGCCTATGGAGAACCCCCGATGAGTCATGTGTTGGACGACCTGGTCGACCTGTTGAGCCTCGAATCGATCGAGGAGAACCTGTTCCGTGGCCGCAGCCAGGACCTGGGCTTTCGCCAGCTGTACGGTGGCCAGGTGCTGGGCCAGTCGCTGTCGGCCGCCAGCCAGACGGTCGAGGACGCGCGCCACGTGCACTCGCTGCACGGCTATTTCCTGCGCCCGGGCGACGCCAGCCTGCCGGTGGTGTACTCGGTTGACCGCGTGCGTGACGGCGGCAGCTTCAGTACCCGGCGGGTGACGGCCATCCAGAAAGGCCAGCCGATCTTCACCTGCAGCGCCTCGTTCCAGTACGACGAGGAAGGTTTCGAGCACCAGGTGCAGATGCCCGATGTGGTCGGCCCGGAGAACCTGCCGACCGAGGTCGAGCTGGCCCGTGCCCATGCCGACAAACTGCCCGAGCGCATCCGCGACAAGGTGCTGTGCGCCAAGCCGATCGAGATCCGCCCGGTTACCGAGCGCGACCCGTTCAACCCCAAGCCGGGGGACCCGGTGAAGTACGCCTGGTTCCGCGCCGACGGCTCGCTGCCGGACGTGCCGGCGCTGCACAAGTACCTGCTGGCCTATGCCTCGGACTTCGGCCTGCTGACCACCTCGCTGATGCCCCACGGCAAGTCGGTGTGGCAGCGCGACATGCAGATCGCCAGCCTCGACCATTCGCTGTGGTTCCACCGCAACCTGCGTGCCGATGAGTGGCTGCTGTACGCCACCGACAGCCCATGGGCCGGCAACGCCCGTGGCTTCTGCCGCGGCAGCATCTTCAACCGCGCCGGCCAACTGGTGGCGTCGTCGTCCCAGGAAGGGCTGATTCGCCATCGCAAGGATTGGGCATGAGCCTGGCTGAAGTCCGTAACTGGGTGTTCGACATGGACGGCACCCTGACCGTGGCGGTGCATGACTTCGCCGCTATCCGCGTGGCCTTGGGTATTCCACCCGAGGACGACATCCTGACGCACCTGGCCGCGCTGCCGGCCGCCGAGGCGGCGGCCAAGCATGCCTGGTTGCTGGAGCACGAACGCGACCTGGCGATTGCTTCGACGCCTGCCACCGGGGCGGTGGAACTGGTACGCGAGCTGGCCGGGCGTGGTTGCCGGCTGGGGATTCTGACCCGTAACGCGCGGGAGTTGGCCCATGTGACCCTGGAGGCGATTGGCCTGGCCGATTGCTTCGAGGTGGCGCACATTCTCGGGCGCGATGAAGCCGAGCCCAAGCCGAGCCCGGATGGGCTGTTGAAGATTGCCAGTGCCTGGGGCGTGGCGCCCAGCGAGCTGGTGATGGTTGGGGATTACCGCTTTGACCTGGACTGCGGGCGGGCGGCTGGTGCGCGCACGGTGCTGGTGAATTTGCCGGATAATCCGTGGCCGGAGCTGGTGGATTGGCATGCGGCCGATTGTCGGGCGTTGCGGGGGTTGTTGGGCTGAGGCATCTGGTGCCTTTGCGGGCCTCTTCGCGGGGCAAGCCCGCTCTCATGGAACAAATCGCAAATATCTGATTTAACGGAGAATCCTGTAGGAGCGGGCTTGACCCGCGAAGCAAGCACCGCGGTGCATGGCACCGGCTGCGCCGGTGTTCGCGGGGCAAGCCCGCTCCTACAAAGCGAAGAGGCCCGCACTGACTATGCTGAACCCCAGTCTTTCCCCTTAAAGGAGCCCCAGTCATGACCAGCAAGGCCATCTATGTACAACCCGGCGGCGGCTACGACAAGGTCGAGCTAGGCACCTGCGAAGCGCCAGCGCCCAAGCCCGGCGAGATCACCGTCCAACTGCACGCCAGCTCCCTCAACTACCACGACTTCGCCGTGGTCAGCGGCATGTGGGGTCCGAGCGAGCGGCGCATCCCCATGGCCGATGGCGCCGGTGAGGTGCTGGCCGTTGGCGCGGGCGTGAGCGAATTCAAGGTCGGTGACAACGTGGTCAGCACCTTCTTCCCCGACTGGCTCGACGGCCAGGCACAGGTCGAAGGCTTCGCCCGCGTGCCCGGCGACGGCATCGATGGCTATGCCCGCGAGCAGGTCACGGCAGCGGCCACCGCCTTCACCCTGGCGCCCCAGGGCTTCAGCCATGCCGAGGCCGCCACCCTGACGACTGCCGGGCTCACCGCCTGGCGCGCATTGATGAGCGACGACCACTTGAAGCCCGGCGATACCGTGCTGGTGCAAGGCACCGGCGGTGTGTCGATCTTCGCCCTGCAGTTCGCCAAGCTGGCCGGTGCCACGGTGATCGCCACCTCGTCCAGCGATGCCAAGCTCGAACGCCTCAAGGCCCTGGGCGCCGATCACCTGATCAACTACAAGGCCAACCCGGCCTGGGGCGAAAAGGTGCGCGAGCTTACTGGCAACCGGGGTGTCGACCATGTGATCGAAGTGGGCGGCCCGGCAACCCTGGAGCAATCGATGATCGCTGCGCGCATTGGCGGGCACGTGTCGCTGATCGGCATCCTCACCGGCGTAGCCGGGCAGCTGCCGCTGGTGCAGGCGCTGGTGCGCCAGATTCGCCTGCAAGGCGTGCTGGTGGGCAGCCGCGCGCAGCAACAGGCGATGGTGCGGGCGATTGATGCCAATGGCTTCAGGCCGGTGGTCGACAAGCATTTTGAACTGGAGCAGATCGTCGAGGCGTTCCGTTACCAGGAGAGCAACCGGCACTTCGGCAAGATTTGCCTGACGTGGTAGTGGCGGTGGGCCTGGGTGGGCCTGGGGGCCTGGTAGGAGCGAGCGCAGCTCGCGATGGGCTGCAACGCAGCCCCAGCATCATGGGCCAGAAAGCTGGAAACCCGGGGCCGCTGCGCGCCCCATCGCGAGCTGCGCTCGCTCCTACCAGGTTGGCGCTGATCAGCGCCTCGGCAGGTCCAGGGTCACCAGCAGCCCACCGCCGATCCTCGGCCCCAGCTTCAGGCTGCCGCCATGGGCGCTGGCGATGCTGGCGGCGATGCTCAAGCCCAACCCGTGGCCGCCGCTGCTGCGTGACGGGTCGGCCTGGTAGAACGGCTCCAGCACCCGCTGCAGGTGCTCGGCCTCTATGCCGGGGCCACGGTCGGCCACCTGGATGCGTAGCCGGTCCGGGGTATCGCGCACCTCGATGTCCACCGGCCCCGGGGCGTGGCGCCGGGCGTTGTCCAGCAGGTTTTGCAGGCAGCGACGCAGGCCGCTGGGGTGGGCGCTGAAGGGCAGGGCGTGGCCGCTGACCCGCACCTCGCAGCCCAGGTCTTCGAAGTCGGCCTGCAGCGCCATCAACAGCGCGTCGATATCCACAGGCTCGCGGGCATTTTCCAGCTCGCCGCTGCGCAGGAAATCCAGGCTGGCCGACACCATGTCTTCCATATGCTCCAGGTCGCCGCGAAAGCGCTGGCGCAGGTTTTCGTCAGGCAGCAGTTCGGTGCGCAGGCGCAGGCGGGTGATGGGCGTGCGCAGGTCGTGGGAAACGGCCGCGAAGAAGCGCGTGCGCTCGGCAATGCTGTCGATCAGCCGGCGCTGCATGGCATTGAACGCCTGGGCGGCCTGGCGCACTTCCTGCGGACCATCCAGGCTCAGCGGCGGGCGGTGGATGTCTTGCCCCAGCGCCTGGGCGGCCGCTGCCATCTGCTTGAGCGGGCGCAAGGCCAGGCGCACGGCGAGCAGGGCGATCAGCACCACGGCGATGGTGCGCAGCAGGTAGATGCGGAAGATGAAGTCGAATACCAGCGAGCCGATCGACGCATTGCGCCAGCCCTGACCCTCGACGGTTTCAAGGTACAAGGGTTGGCCATCGGGCAGGGTCAGTTCGACCACGGCACGTACGCTGGCCGGTGCCCCGCGCAGCAGCAAGGGCGCGCCGCCCGGGCGGCCTTCGCCATCGACGATCTCCAGCCCCAGCAGGCGCACTGGGGCAGGCCCAGTGGTGCGCGCCGCCAGCAGTTCCTGCAACAGCCGTTGCTGGGCCGGTTCCACCGCGTTGCCGGGGGCCGGGGCTGCCGGCAGGCGGTGCCAGCGCGGCGACTCCATGGCGTCGAGCATGGCCGGCAGTTGCGCCGGCTGGTCGTGGGCCACCCGCAGCAGGTCGCCCAGGCGCCCGGCCAGCAGGCGCAGGGGAATCTCCAGCACCTGGGTCTGGCGCACTTCGTACCAGATGCTGCTGGTCAGCAACTGCGAGGCCAGTACGCCCACCACCAGAATCAGCACCATGCGCCCCTGCAGCGAACGGGGCCACCAGCGCTTCATTCGCTGAGCACTTCGTCAACCGTAAGCATGTAGCCCTCGTTGCGCACGGTGCGGATCAGCGCCGGGTTGCGTGGGTCGTCGCCCAGGTGCTGGCGTACGCGGCTGACGCACACGTCGATGCTGCGGTCGAACGGCTCGCGCTCGCGGTCGAACACATGGTTGAGCAAGAAGTCCCGGCTCAGGGCGCGGTTGGGGTGTTGCAGCAGCAGGCGCAGCAGGCGGTAGTCGGAATTGCCCAGGCTGATCACCAGCCCGGCCGGCGAGCGCAGCTGGCGGGTGGTGGTGTCCAGCCGCCAGCCGGCGAAGCGCAGGGTGCCTGCTTCATCGAGGCGGGCGCGCTCGGGGAAGCTTTGCGTGCGGCGCAGCACCACCTTGATCCTGGCCAGCAGTTCACGTGGGTCGAACGGCTTGCCCAGGTAGTCGTCGGCGCCCATTTCCAGGCCGACGATGCGGTCCACCAGGGTGCCGCGGGCGGTCAGCATGATGACGGGGATGTTACTGCGCACACGCAGCTCACGGCACAGGCTCAGGCCGTCCTCGCCGGGCAGCATCAGGTCGAGCACCACCAGGTCGACCCGGTGTTCTTCCAGGCGCTTGCGCATCTCGCGGCCTTCGCCGGCTACCGAGGTGCGAAAGCCTGCTTCATCCAGGTAGGTGGAGAGCAGTTGGCGGATTTCGGGGTCGTCATCGACGATCAGGATGTGGTCGGGCTTGGTCATCAGGCACCTGCAGAGCATGGATGGGAGGCACCTTACACCGCCTCTTGCAACGCGAATGTAACGGAATGTGTTGCAGTGGCGAGGGACTGCACGCCGGTACATTTGCGGACACCGAAGGGCTGGTGGCCATCATTAGAATGCGCAACACAAATGAGACTGATTTTCTTTAAGGAATTCACATGCCCCATGCGTCCCTCCAGCGGCTGCCGGTGACCCTCGCCCCGGCCTTCGGTATGGTGCTCGGCGCCTGCGCGCTGCCGGCCCTTGCCGACACCCAGGCGCTCGACCTGCCCGCCACCCAGGTGACTGGCAAGCAAGACCGTTACAAGGTCGACAGCGTGACGTCGAGCAAGATCACCACGCCGCTGCTGGACGCGCCGCAGAGCATCAGTGTAGTCCCACGTGCCGTGCTCGATGAACAGAATGCCCAGAGCCTGCAGGACGTGCTGCGCAACGTGCCGGGCATCACCTTCATGTCTGGCGAGGGCAACCTGGGCTGGGGCGACCTGTTCTCGATTCGCGGCTTTGCCGCCGAGCAGAGCATGACCGTCGATGGCGTGCGCGATGCCGGCATGGCCAGCCGTAACGACACCTTCAACCTGGAACAGGCCGAGGTGTACAAGGGCACAGGCTCGGTCGAGTCGGGCGTATCTGCCGTAGGCGGCAGCGTCAACCTGGTCAGCAAGCGTGCCCACCTGGGCGACGCCGGCAAGCTGTCGGCCGGTATCGGCACCGACAACTACAAGCGCCTGACCGCCGACATCAACCGCCAGCTCAACGACACCACTGCCGTGCGCATCAACCTGATGAAGCACTACAACGCCGTGTCCGAGCGCGACGAGGTGGACTACGACCGCTGGGGCTTCGCCACCTCGTTCGGCTTTGGCCTGGGCACCGATACCCGGCTGTGGATCGACGCGTTCTACCAGAAGGACAAGAACACCCCGGACGGCGGTGTGCCTATCCAGCGTGGCACCAACGGCCACCGCATGCCTGGGGTGTCTCGCGATGCCTGGTACGGCGACTCCAGCCTCTACACCCAGCGCAGCGAAACCCGCTCGCTCACCGGCCTGCTGGAACATGACTTCAATGACGACCTGACCCTGCGCAACCAGCTGCGCTGGCAGCAGACCGACAACTGGGCCGTGCTCTCGCCGGCGCGCTTCATCGCCGCCGACGCCAATGGCAACAAGACCTGCACCGGCACCCGCTGCGCCAGCCTGGGCTACGTCGGCGTCGGTGGCCTGAGCTCGGTCAACGGCATCAATGCCTACACCGACTACGCCAACAGCAGCAGCGGCTATGGCTACCTGCGCGGCAGCGACTTCGGCCAGTCCAAGCGCTACGAGATCGTCGACAACCAGACCGACCTGCGCTTCAACCTCGACACCGGTGGCATCCACCACGAGGCGGTGACCGGCATCGAGCTGTACCGCGAAACCTACGGCGGCCTGCACAAGACCCTGGACGTGCCGGACGGCAACATGTTCTTCGACCTGGCCAACCCGTCGCACCACTTCGCGTCCACCAGCACCGACAAGGGCTATGGCGACCCGCGCAGCGTGGTCAAGGATGCCGCCCTGTACGTGTCCGACACCATGACCCTGAGCCCGCAATGGCAGTTGCTGACCGCCCTGCGTTATGACCACTGGGATGTCGACACCGACCGCAGCACCGGTAGCACCAGCAGCAGCGACGATGCCTTCGGTGGCCGCGTGGGCCTGGTCTATAAGCCATTGCCCAACGGCAGCATCTATGTGTCCTACAGCCAGGCGGCGCAGCCTTCGGCGGTGGGCGCCAGCACCAACAACCAGATCTACGGCGCCGCCGGCACCGAGGATTACAAACCGGCCGTCTCGAAAACCTATGAGCTGGGCACCAAGTGGGAGCTGTTCGACGAGCGCCTGAACCTCACCGCCGCGCTGTTCCGCACCGAGCTTGAAGACAGCTGGGAATACACCGAAGGCGAAAGCGCGCCAGTGCGTTCGTTGCCGGCCAAGCGCGTGGACGGTATCGAGCTGGGCCTGCAGGGGCAGATCACCAACCGCTGGTCGGCCTATGCCGGGTTCGCGGCAATGAAGAGCCGCCAGACCAAGGGCGACAACAAGGGCGAGGAAGCCAAGAACGTTCCTGACCTCACGGCCAACCTGTGGACCACCTACGACCTCACCGACCAGCTCAGCGTCAGCTATGGCGCCGACTATGTGGGCCGGCGCCGCTACAGCGACAACAAGTACGTGGGCGGGCTGAACAACAACAGCAGCTACGCCAATGGCGCGTCCGGGGTCTACACGATCTCCACCCGTGACCACGAGAAGGCGCCGTCGTACTGGCTGCACAGCCTGGCCGCGCGCTACAAGGTCGACAGCCAGACCACGGTCAACCTCAACGTCTCGAACCTGTTCAACAAGTTCTACTACAGCCGTGTCGGCGCCTCGCTCGATGGCTTCCAGCTGTACGGCATCCCGGGTGCCGGGCGTACCGTGACGGCCAGCGTGGACTACACCTTCTGATGTTGGTGGAAATCGACCGGCTGTTCAGTGCCGACGAACTGGATGCATTGCGCCAGCAATTGCTGGCGCAACCCTGGGTCGACGGCAAGGCCACGGCCGGCATCCAGTCGGCCCAGGCCAAGCGCAACCGCCAGCTGGACGAGGACGACCCGGTCGCCCGCCAGCTTGGCGGGCTGGTTCTGCAGCGGCTGTCGGACAACCCGCTGTTCATGTCCGCGGCCCTGCCCAAGCGCATCTACCCGCCGCTGTTCAACCGCTATGGCGCAGGCGAGGGCTTCGGCTTTCACGTCGACAACGCCATACGCGGCATCAAGGGCGTGCGCGAACGGGTACGCACCGACCTTTCGGCCACCTTGTTCCTGGCCGACCCCGACACCTATGACGGTGGCGAACTGGTGATCCGCGACACCTTCGGTGAGCGCGCGGTCAAGCTGCCAGCCGGCCACCTGGTGCTGTACCCGGGCAGCAGCCTGCACCGGGTAGAACCGGTTACCCGTGGCGAGCGCCTGGCGGCCTTCTTCTGGATCGAGAGCCTGGTACGCGAAGACAGCCAGCGCAGCCTGCTGCTGGACATGGACGTGGCCATCCAGCGCCTCACCGCCCAAGGGGCCGACGCGGGCTCGCTGCTTGAGTTGACCGGGGTTTACCACAACCTGCTCCGCCGTTGGGGCGATACCTGACCTTGGGAGGTCACCGATGAACCAACCTTTCTGGCGGCGCCTGCTGCCGTTGTTGCTGGTGCTGGGGGCGTGCCTGGGCATGGCCCAGCGCGCCAGCGCCGTGGAAGTCACCGACGTGCTCGGGCGCAAGGTCGAGGTCGATCACGCGCCGCAACGCATCGTGCTGGGGGAAGGGCGGCTGTTCTTCGCCCTGGCCCTGCTCGACCGCGACAACCCGTTCCAGCGCGTGGTCGGCTGGCAGAACGACATGCGCCTGCTCGACCCGCACACCTACGAGGTGTACGCCAAGCTGTACCCGCAAGTGGCCAAGCTGCCGCTGATCGGCCAGGCCTCCGAGCAAAGCGTGAGCGCCGAGCAGATTCTGGCGCTCAAGCCGGACCTGGCGATCTTCAGCATTGCCGGTGAAGGCCCCACCCAGCACAGCCCGGTGGCCGACCTGCTGGAAAAAGCCGGGGTGCCGGTGTTGTTCATCGATTTTCGCGTTCACCCCATCCAGAACACTCGGGTGAGCATGCAGGCGCTGGGCACCTTGCTTGGGCGTGAGCAACAGGCCCAGCAATACCTGAGCCTGTACGACCGCCACCTCAAGCACATCACCGACAGCGTGGCCACGCTCAAGGCCGGCGAGCGGCCCAAGGTATTCCTCGAACTGCTGGCAGGCGTTTGGCAGGCACCGGGGCACACCACCGGCAAGAGCGGCCTGGGCAGCGTGGTCGAGGCCGTGGGTGGGCATAACATCGGTGCCGATGTGGTGCCGGGGGCGCTGGGCGATGTGAGCGTCGAATACGTGCTGCAGGCCGACCCGGACGTGTACATCGCCACGGGTAACCGTGCACCGGGCGTGCTGCTGGGGGCCGGCGTGTCCACCGACACCGCGCGCCAGAGCCTGGCCAAGATCACTGCACGCCCCGAGTTCGCGCCACTGCGGCCGATTCAGGCCGGGCAGGCCCATGGCCTGTGGCATGACTTCTACAACTCGCCGTTCAACATCCTCGCCATCGAGGCCATGGCGCGCTGGGTTCACCCCGAGCGCTTCGCCGATGTCGACCCGTTGGCGACCATGGCTGAAATCAACCAGATGCTCAAGGTAGGCCTGGACGGCCAGTACTGGGTCGACGCCAAGTGACCGCGCTGGCCCAGGACGGCGCCGCGCTCGCGGCCTGGCATTACCGCCGCCTGCTCTGGCGGCGGGCGATGCTGGTGGCCGCGCTGGCGGCCTTGTTGCTGTTGTCGGTGCTCGGCGACCTGGC
Source organism: Pantoea sp. Tr-811 (assembly GCF_011752535.1). NCBI lineage: Bacteria > Pseudomonadati > Pseudomonadota > Gammaproteobacteria > Enterobacterales > Erwiniaceae > Pantoea > Pantoea sp. Tr-811. The sequence goes on along the minus strand of NZ_VWXJ01000009.1, from coordinate 74,009 downwards.
CAGCGGCGCCTCGGGCATGGGCCTGGGGCAGTTGGTGCACGGCATCTTCGACCCGGCAACCCTGAGTGCCACCGAGCGGGTGATTATCTGGAACGTGCGCCTGCCGTATTCGCTGATGGCGGTGCTGGTGGGCGCGGCGTTGGCGCTGGCGGGCGCCGAGATGCAGGCGATCCTCGACAACCCGCTGGCCAGCCCCTTCACCCTGGGCGTGTCGTCGTCGGCGGCGCTGGGTGCTTCGCTGGCAATCGCCTACCCGCTGGGCATTGCCTGGCTGGCGCCCAGTGCCCAGGTGACAGTGATGGCATTCGCCTTCGCCTGCCTGTCGGTGGTGCTGCTGCAGGCCATGTCGCGCTTGCGCGGCGCCGGTGTGGAAAGCCTGGTGCTGTTTGGTATTGCCCTGGTGTTCAGCTGCAATGCGCTGGTGTCGCTGCTGCAGCTGCTGGCCACCGAGGACGTGCTGCAGCAGTTGGTGTTCTGGACCCTGGGCAGCCTGGCCCGGGCCAACTGGCAGAAGCTTGGCATCCTGGCCCTGGTGCTGGGGATGTTGCTGCCGTTTTCGTTGCGCGCCGCACCGGCGATGACCTTGCTGCGCATGGGCGAGGACCGCGCGCGCAGCTTTGGCGTGGACACCCGGCGCCTGCGCTTGGCGTCGTTGCTGCGCATCAGCCTGTTGTCGGCCACGGCGGTGGCGTTCGTGGGCACCATCGGTTTCGTTGGCCTGGTCGGGCCGCATATCGCCCGCTTGCTGGTGGGTGAGGACCAGCGTTTCCTGTTGCCGGCCAGTGCGCTGGTGGGGGCGTTGATGCTGTCGCTGTCGTCGATTGCCAGCAAGCTGATTCTGCCGGGGGTGATCGTGCCGGTGGGTATCGTGACCGCGCTGGTGGGGGTGCCGGTGTTCGTGGTGCTGGTGTTCCGCCGGGGGAGAAAGCTGTGAGCCTGTTGATCGATGAGCTGGCCGTGGCCTATGGCGCGCGGCAGATTTTGCACGGGGTGAGCTTGCCGGAATTGCCGGCGGGCAGCCTGGTGGCCCTGGTGGGGCCGAACGGTGCGGGCAAGTCGACCTTGTTGCGGGCGCTGGCGGGGCTGGAGCGGATGAAGGGTGGCGTGAGCCTGGATGGCCAGGACGTGACCCGGCTGAGCTTTGCCGAGCGCTCGCGGCGGTTGGCCTATATGCCGCAGCAACTGCCGCCGGGCATTGCCTTGGGGGTGCTGGAAAGCATTGTCGCGGCGCTGCGGGTGAGTGGTGCCGATGACCTGCTGGGAACTGCCTACGAGGCGTTGCGCCAGTTGGGCATCGAGGCGTTGGCCGACCGTTCGCTGGACAGCCTGTCCGGTGGCCAGCGCCAGCTGGTGGCGCTGGCGCAGTTGCTGGCGCGTAATCCTCAAGTGCTGCTGCTCGACGAGCCGACCAGTGCGCTGGACCTGCATTACCAGTTGCGGGTGATGGGCGCGGTGCGCGAGCGGGTGGTGGCGCACCGCTTGCTGGCGGTGGCGGTGCTGCATGACATCAACCTGGCGGCCAGCCATGCCGATTGGCTGGTGGTGTTGCGCGAGGGCAGGGTGGTGGCCTGTGGGGCGCCGGGGGAGGTGCTGCAGCCTGAGCTGCTGGCCGAGGTGTACGGTGTTCAGGCGCGGGTCGAGCAGTGTTCCCAGGGGCGTTTGCAGGTGTTGGTGGATCGGGCCTTGTAATGGCCTGTGCCGGCCTCGCGCACGGCTTTGCGCCGGCCCGGTAGGAGCGAGCGTAGCTCGCGATGGGGCGCGCAGCGGCCCCAGTTTTTCAGCTTCGCGGCACAGGATGCCGGGGCTGCTTTGCAGCCCATCGCGAGCTGCGCTCGCTCCTACCCGTTCATCACCCACCGTCCTCGAACAGGGGCGAAGCACGGGCCATGCAGCGCTGGCCTCAATCGGGCAATAACCGATCCCGGCTGTTGGACACGTGCAGGCAGATCGCCGCCCGGGCCGCATCCGGGTCCTGCCGGCGGATGGCATTCAAAATCGCCTCATGCTCCAGGTTCGCAAGGTACGCATGCCTGGCCAGATTCGCCCCGGCACGCTCGGCGAAGGCCATGCGGTTACGCGGGATCAGCCCATTGCCCAACTGCCCCATCATCTCGCTGAAATACAGGTTCCCCGTGGCCTCGGCAATCAGCAGGTGAAAGCGCCGGTCCGCCTCGATGCAACTGTCCCCGGCCGCTGCCAGATCCTGGTAGTCATCCAGCGCCTGGCGCATGCGCGACAGGTGCTCATCACTGCGCCGCACGGCGGCCAGGGCAGCGGCTTGGCCCTCCAGCCCAATGCGCAACTCCAGCAAGTCGCGCACGCTTGCCGCATTCTCCGCCCCCACCCGCAAACCCGCCTGGGCCTGGCGCTCCATGACGAAGGTGCCGATGCCGTGGCGTGGCTCCACCAGGCCTGAGGCCTGCAGCTTCGACAGCGCTTCACGGACCACGGTGCGGCTGACGCCATGCTCGCGTACCAAGGTGTTTTCCGAGGGGAGCTTGTCCCCAGGCTTGAAGGTGCCCAGGAGAATCTGCTGGGTCAGGCTCGACACCAGGTCATGGGCGCGGCTGTGGCTGCGTTTGGCGGATGGCTGGGGCATGGGGCAATCCCGATGGGTTGGCTATCTTGTACGACAAGTTAATCGAGAAAATTATTTTTTGCGCGGTTTTTCCCTGCGGCGTTGCTGAGTGTTTTGCGTGTTATTAGCATGATCGCGTCATTATTGCTGTTTATTAGCTTGTACTTTGCTCATTCGGCGACAATCGGTATCTTGTCGTACAACTTTGTCGCGCATATGCTCTTTCCCACTGCCATGTCAGACAACTACGACCCGCACAAAAACAATTAGTGGGAGATCCACAAGTGAACGACACCCTCGCTCCGTCTGCCCGGACTGAAGGCGACGCGTTGGCCAGTGCCGTGGCCAAGGTGAAGCGCCACGTCCTGCCGCTGTTCGTCATCATGTTCATCGTCAACTACCTCGACCGCGTCAACATCGGCTTCGTGCGCCCACACCTGGAAAGCGACCTGGGCATCAGCGCAGCCGCCTATGGGTTCGGCGCGGGGCTGTTCTTCATCGGCTATGCCCTGTTCGAAGTGCCGTCGAACATGCTGCTGCAAAAGGTCGGCGCGCGCCTGTGGCTGACCCGCATCATGTTCACCTGGGGCCTGGTGGCCACGGCCATGGCTTTCGTGCAGAACGAAACCCAGTTCTACGTGCTGCGCTTCTTGCTGGGCGTGGCCGAGGCGGGCTTCTTCCCCGGTGTGATCTACTACTTCACCCGTTGGCTGCCGGCTGCCGAGCGCGGCAAGGCAATTGCCATCTTCCTCAGCGGTTCGGCCTTCGCCTCGCTGATTTCCGGCCCGCTGGCCGGGGCGCTGATGCAGGTTCAGGGCCTGGGCCTGCACGGCTGGCAATGGATGCTGTTCATCGAAGGCATGGCCTCGGTGACGCTGTGCTTCTTCGTGTTCTTCTGGCTCGATTCCAAACCCCAGGACGCCAAGTGGCTGAGCCAGGCCGAGCAGGCCGCGCTGGTGGGCACCATCGACCGCGAGCAGCGTGAGCGCGAGGCAGTCGGTGCGGTGAAGCCGTCGGCCTGGAGCCTGCTCAAGGACCGCCAGATCGTGCTGTTCTGCCTGATCTACTTCTGCATCCAGTTGACCATCTACGCCGCCACCTTCTGGCTGCCGAGCATCATCAAGCGCATGGGAGACTTGAGCGACCTGCAGGTCGGCTTCTTCAACTCGGTCCCTTGGTTGATCTCGATCATCGCCATGTACGCCTTCGCCGCCGGCTCGATGCGCTGGAAATTCCAGCAGGCCTGGGTTGCCGGGGCACTGGTGGTGGCTGCCATCGGCATGTTCATGTCGACCACCGGCGGGCCGGTGTTCGCCTTCGTCGCGGTGTGTTTTGCGGCCATTGGTTTCAAGTCGGCCTCGTCGCTGTTCTGGCCGATTCCCCAGGGCTACCTGGATGCCCGCATCGCCGCGGCAGTGATTGCGCTGATCAACTCGGTGGGCAACCTCGGCGGCTTCGTTGCGCCCACCACCTTTGGCCTGCTGGAGCAGCAGACCGGGTCGATCCAGGGCGGGCTGTATGGCCTGGCCGTGACCTCGCTGCTGGCGGCCATTGCCATCTTCTTCGTACGCATGCGCCCAAAGGGCGCCACCTCTGACGACCTCAAGGCCCCCTCGGCCCTGGGCCAGACCCACTGATGACTGCGAGACAACAACCATGAATATGCAGACCAATCCCGCCGTTCACAGCAGCACCCCAGTGGTCACCGACCTGCGTGTGATCCCCGTTGCCGGCCACGACAGCATGCTGCTCAACCTCAGTGGCGCCCATGGCCCGTACTTCACCCGCAATGTCGTGGTGCTGCGAGACAGCGCGGGCAACACGGGCCTTGGCGAAGTGCCGGGCGGCGAGAAGATCCGGCAAACCCTGGAAGATGCCCGCAGCCTGGTGGTCGGCCAGCCGATTGGCCACTACCAGCGCATGCTCAACGCCATGCGCCAGACCTTCGCCAACCGCGACGCGGCTGGCCGTGGCCTGCAAACCTTCGACCTGCGCATTACCGTGCACGCGGTGACCGCCATCGAGTCGGCACTGCTCGACCTGCTCGGCCAGCACCTGAACGTACCGATGGCCGCGTTGCTTGGCGAAGGCCAGCAGCGCGAGGCGGTGAAGATGCTGGGTTACCTGTTCTACATTGGCGACCGCCAGCAAACCGACCTGGCTTACCGCAACGAAGCCGATGCCGACGACGACTGGTTCCGCCTGCGCCATGAAAAGGCCCTGACGCCTGAAGCGGTGGTGCGCCTGGCCGAGGCGGCGAGGCAGCGTTACGGCTTCAGCGACTTCAAGCTCAAAGGCGGCGTGCTGCGTGGCGAGGAAGAGATGGAAGCGGTGACGGCCCTGGCCGAGCGCTTCCCCGACGCACGCATCACCCTCGACCCGAACGGCGCCTGGTCGCTCAAGGAAGCCATTGCCCTGTGCCGCGACAAGCACGATGTGCTGGCCTATGCCGAAGACCCGTGCGGTGCCGAGAACGGTTACTCGGGCCGTGAGGTGATGGCTGAATTCCGCCGGGCCACCGGGCTGCCGACCGCCACCAACATGATCGCTACCGACTGGCGGCAGATGGGCCATGCGATTCAGCTGCAGTCGGTGGATATCCCATTGGCCGACCCGCACTTCTGGACCTTGCAAGGCTCGGTGCGGGTGGCGCAGATGTGCAACGACTGGGGCCTGACCTGGGGTTCGCATTCGAACAACCACTTCGATATTTCGCTGGCGATGTTCACCCAGGTGGCGGCGGCGGCGCCGGGTGAGATCACGGCCATCGACACCCACTGGATCTGGCAGGACGGCCAGCGCCTGACCCGCGAGCCGCTGCGCATCGTCGATGGCCATGTGCGGGTGCCGGCGCGGCCGGGGCTGGGGGTGGAGCTGGATGAGGACCAGCTGGCCAAGGCCCATGAGTGCTACCGCAACATGGGCTTGGGGGCGCGGGATGACAGTGTGGCGATGCAGTTCCTGATTCCGGGGTGGAGCTTCGATAACAAGCGGCCTTGCTTGGTGCGTTGAGGCGTGGGGCCCTTTCGCGGGGCAAGCCCGCTCTTGTAGGAGCGGGCTTGCCCCGCGAAGAGGCCGGCCCTGCTTACCCCCCTGCAAAAAACGCCCGCGCCATCTCCACAAACGCCCCCAACACCGGGTTCGGATTATCCCGGCAAAACGCCAGGAATATCTCCGCCTGCTGCTCCATTCCCACCAGCGGCCTGAACACCACCTGCTCCAGCCTCAACGCCTGCGCCGAGGCCGGCACCACCGCACACCCCAGCCCCACATTGACCAACCCCAGAATCGAGTGCGTCTGCCCCAAGCGGTGCTGATAGCGCGGCTGAACCTGGTGCGTGGCGAACAGGTTGGCGATGCGGTCATGCAGGTACCGCCCTTCGCCGGCGCTATACATCACGAACGGCTGGCCATGGAAATCGCTGGGCGTGATCCGTTCACGAAGCGCCAGCGGGTGCCCGGCCGGCAGCGCCGCCACGAACGGCTCGCGGTGGATCGGCAGGTACTCCACCCGTGCGCTGGGCAGCACCTGGCGCACCAGGCCGATGTCGATCAGGCTCGCTTCCAGGTCGTGCACCTGGGTGCTGGAAACGCTCTCGCTGAGCACCAGCTCGATGTCCGGCAGGGTGTGCCCGGCGTGCACCAGCAAGCGCGGGATCATGCTGTAGGCCCCCACGGCGGTGAAACCCAGGGTCAGCCGGCCTGCTTCGCCGTGGGCGATGCGCCGCGCCGAATGGCTGGCGGTTTCGGCAATGTGCAGGATGCGCCGGGCATCTTCCAGAAAGCTTTGCCCGGCCAGGGTCAGGCGTGCCTGGCGGTTGTTGCGCTCCAGCAACAGCACCCCCAGTGAATGCTCCAGCAGCTGAATTTGCCGGCTCAACGGCGGCTGGGTCATGTGCAGGCGGGTGGCGGCGCGGCCGAAGTGCAGCTCTTCGGCAACGGCGACGAAGCAGCGCAGCTGGTGCAGCTCCATGATTCAATTCCTGAATTATTCAATCCAGCATCTATATTAGACCTGTATCAAATGCCGGCCTAGCATCGACTCATGTCTTCGAACTGCCGGATGTCCACGATGAACGACCACGCCATCGATGTGTTGCTGACCCAGCCCGTGCCCGAGGCAATCGATGCCCAGCTGGCCAGCGCCTACCAGGTGCATCGCCTGTACCAGTACGCCAACCCGCAAGCGCTGCTCGACGAGGTAGGCCCGCGCATTCGCGCTGTGGTCACCGGCGGCGCCAAGGGCTTGTCCAACGCGCTGATGGACCAGCTGCCACAGCTTGAAATCATCGCCATCAGTGGCATCGGCACCGACGCGGTGGACCTGCACCACGCCGCCCGCCGCGGCATCTACGTCACCACCACGCCGGGCGTGCTCACCGCCGATGTGGCCGACCTGGCCATGGGGCTGATCATCAACACCCTGCGGCGCATGGGGGAGGGTGAGCGGCTGGTACGCGATGGCCTGTGGGGCACGGTCAACCTGCCACTGGCGCGCCAGGTCAGCGGTATTGCGCTGGGCATCGTTGGCCTGGGCGAGGTCGGCAAGGCCATCGCCCGCCGCGCCGCTGCCTTCGACATGCGCATTGCCTACAACGGGCGCCGTGAGCAACCCCACACGGGCTACTGCTATGAGCCTGACCTGGTGGCGCTGGCGCGCTCGGTGGATGTGTTGGTGGTGGCCGCCTCGGCCGATGGCGGGCAGGTGCTGGTGACGCGCGAAGTGCTCGATGCGCTGGGGCCGCAGGGCTATTTGATCAATGTGGCGCGCGGCAAGTTGGTCGATGAGCTGGCGCTGGAAGCCGCCCTGCGTGAACAGCGCATTGCCGGGGCCGGGCTGGATGTGTTCGTCGATGAGCCGCATGTGCCGCCAGCGCTGCGCGACTTGAACCAGGTGAGCCTGCAGCCGCATCGCGGTAGCGCCACGCTGCAGACCCGCTTGGCGATGGGGCGCATGGTGTTGAACAACCTAGAAGCCTGCTTCAGCGGCGAGGTGCCGCCAAACCAGGTCTCCCTGTAGGAGCGGGCTTGCCCCGCGAAGAGGCCGGCACAACCACCACAACGCCCAACCACCACAGGCCCATGGGCCACACCTTCTCTGTACAAGAACAATCGCTTCCACCGAGAAGCAAGAGGGTCCACATGAACAGCAAATCCGCCGTCGCCGCACCGCAGGCCATGGCCGGGACCGGCCGTCATCGTTTCCAGGTCCTGGCACTGATCTTCGTCATCACCGTGATCAACTTCGCCGACCGCTCCACCTTGTCGATCACCGGCACCGAGGTGCTCAAAAGCCTCAACCTCGACCCGGTCATGCTCGGCATGATCTTCTCCGCCTTTGCCTGGGCCTACGCCCTTGGCCAGGTGCCAGGCGGCATGCTGCTCGACCGCTTCGGCGCCCGCCGGGTATATGGCACCAGCCTGATCCTCTGGTCGCTGTTCACCTTGCTGCAGGGCACGGTGGGCTGGATGGGCCTGGCCGGGGTGTCGGCGGCGGTGGCGCTGTTCTCCATGCGCTTCTTGCTTGGCCTGGTGGAGTCGCCGGCGTTTCCGGCCAACTCGCGCATCGTCAGCTGCTGGTTCCCGACCCGCGAACGCGGCACTGCCTCGGCGCTGTTCAATTCGGCGCAGTACATGGCGGTGGTGGTGTTCGCCCCGTTGATGGCGTGGATGACCCACGCCCTGAGCTGGGAACAGGTGTTCATCTGGATGGGCGTACTCGGCCTGGCCCTGAGCGTGCTGTGGTTCCGCCTGTATCACGAGCCGCACAGTGCACCTGGGTTGAGCCGGGAAGAGCTGGACTACATGCGTGAAGGTGGCGCGCTGGTGGACCTGGAGAAGGAACGCAAAAGCGCCAAGAGCAAGCCGACCCGCGCCGAGGTGATGCAGCTGTTCACCAGCCGCAACCTGTGGGCGATCTACCTGGGCCAATACTGCATCACTGCGCTGACGTACTTCTTCATCACCTGGTTCCCGATCTACCTGATCAAGGGCCGCGGCATGAGCATCATGGAAGCCGGCTGGGTCGCTGCGTTGCCGGCCATCTGCGGCTTCAGCGGCGGGGTGCTCGGGGGCTTCGTTTCCGATTACCTGATCCGCCGTGGCGTGCACCCGTCCAAGGCACGCAAGACCCCGTTCATCATTGGCATGGCGTTGTCCACCAGCCTGGTGTTGGCCAACTACGTGGACGGCAACGCGGCAGTGATCGCCTTGATGACCCTGGCCTTCTTCGGCAAGGGCCTGGCGGCGGTGGGCTGGGCGGTATTGTCGGATGTGGCGCCGAAGAAGATGGTCGGCCTGTGCGGTGGCGTGTTCAACGGCATCGGCAATACCGCGGGCATCGTGACCCCGTTGGTGATTGGTTACGTGGTGGCGAGTACGGGCTCGTTCCACAACGCACTCTGGTTCGTGGCCGCCCATGGTGTGCTGGGGATCTTCGCTTACCTGTTGCTGGCCAGGCGCTTCGAGCGAACCGGGCAGGCGTAGGCAGACGCCTTGGCAGCAGAGGCCTCGGGAAACCGGGGCTTTTTTATTCGGCTGGATTAAGCGGCATCGCCAGCGGGCGCGCCGCCATTCCCTGTAGGAGCGGGCTTGCCCCGCGAACACCGGCGAAGCCGGTGCCATGCACCGCGTTACCTGCTTCGCGGGGCAAGCCCGCTCCTACAGGATTCTTTGTCAAATCAGATATTTACGATTTGTTCCGTGGGCGTGAGCAAGTCGTGCGAAGCGCCCCCCAAGTTGAGCCCAAGCAAGGGATGCGCTAATACTGCAGCAACTACAACACGACCAGGCCCACGGATGCGCCGGAGTGGCCTGGCAGGAGCCCTTGCTGCCATGTTCATTCGCCAGCTCAACTACCTGGTCGCCCTGGCCCGGGAAAAACACTTCGGCCGCGCCGCCCAGGCCTGCCATGTTTCGCAGCCGGCGTTGTCCGGCGCCATTCGCAGCATCGAGGAAGAACTGGGCATCGTCATCGTCCAGCGCGGCCGGCGCTTCGAGGGCTTTACCCAGGATGGCGAGCGGGTGCTGGCCTGGGCCCGGCGGGTGTTGGCCGACTGCGAAGGGTTGCGCCAGGATGCCCGTGCCGATGAAGGCGACCCAGTGGGCACCTTGCGCCTGGGGGTGATTCCGGCAGCCTTGCCGCTGGCGCCACTGCTGACCCAGCGCTGCCTGGCGCGCTTTCCACGCATGCGCCATGAAATCCACACGCTGTCGGCCCAGGAGATCCAGCGCAAGCTCGATACCTTCGAGCTGGACCTGGGCCTGAGCTACCTGGACGACCAGCCATTGGCGGCCTGCTCGGTGCGCACGGTGTTTCGCGAGCGCTATGTGCTGGTGGCCGCCGGGGAGGGCAGTTTCGACGGTGACCAACCGATGAGCTGGGAAGCGGCGGCGCACCTACCGTTGTGCCTGCTGGCGGCGAAAATGCAGTGCCGGCAGGGGATCGATGCGATGTTCCAGCGCCAGGGGCTGGCGGTTGAGCCGCGGGTGGAAACCGATTCGCTGACGGCGCTGTGTGCCCATGTGCGGCATTCGGGGTTGTTCAGCATTCTCCCGCACAGCGTGCTGTGCCAGGCGGACGGGCCGCTGGCGGCGCGGGTGCTGGTGCCGGAGCTGAGCCGCGAGATGGGCTTGCTGGTGCGTGACGAGGCGGTGCGCAGCCCGTTGCTGGCGGCGGCGTTGAGGGAATTGGAGAGCCTGAACTTGCAAGGCTGGGCGGATCGGGTGCTGCCTTGATAGGTGGGGTGGCAGTGCCGGCCTCTTCGCGGGGCAAGCCCGCTCCTACAGGGCCAACACAACCCCCTGTAGGAGCGGGCTTGCCCCGCGAAGAGGCCACCACAGGTTCACCGAGGTTTCGAACCCCAGCGCCAACCCTGGCTGATCACCAACAGCACCAGCACCCCCGCCAAGGTCGGCATCACCAGGAAATCCCACCCCGGCTGCGCCAGGAAGATGATCACCGGGTTGCTCCCCGCTGGCGGGTGCACGGTGTCGGTGGCCAGCATCAGCATCAATGCCAGCGCACCCGCCAGGGCCATGAAGTACCAGTCCGTTCCACCGTAATGCAGCACCAGCAACCCCACGGTGGTAGACAGCAAGTGCCCGCCGATCAGGTTGCGTGGCCGCGAAAACGGCCCTTCCGGGAAGCCGAACAGCAGCACGCAGGAGGCGCCGAACGAACCCATCACCCAAGCGTTGCCGCTGTAGTGGGCGAGGGCGCCGAGCGCACCGAGGCCTGCGAGCGAGCCGAGGCCGGCCAGCAGGATCACTGCTGGACGGCGCCGGGCCAAGCTGCTGCTGGCGGTGGTCGAGGCCGTCATGCTCAACGCTTGAAGCGCGCGGCTTCTTCGGAACCACCGGTGGCGTTGCCGGCACTGTACGAGTGCGCGCCGACGCCCGCCAGTTCGCCACCCTGGACGATCAGGTACTCGTCGCGGATCGGCCGGTTGTCGAAGTAGCACTCGAGGATTTCACGGGTGCCGGCGGCATAGCGCGCCTGGGCCGACAGGGTGGTGCCGGAGATGTGCGGCGTCATGCCATGGTGCGGCATGTGCCGCCATGGGTGGTCGGCCGGGGCCGGTTGCGGGAACCACACGTCACCGGCGTAGCCGGCCAGCTGGCCGCTTTCCAGGGCGCCGGCGATGGCATTGCGGTCGCACAGCTTGCCGCGCGCGGTGTTGATCAGGTAGGCGCCACGCTTGAAGTACTTCAGCGTGTCGGCGTTGATCATGTGCTCGGTTTCTGGGTGCAGCGGGCAGTTCAGGGTGACCACGTCGCATACCTTGGCCAGGCTTTCCAGGGTGCTGTGGTAGGTCAGGTTGAGCTCGCGCTCGACGCTCTCGGGCAGGCGGTGGCGGTCCATGTAGTGCAGCTTGACGTCGAATGGCTTGAGCAGGCGCAGCACGCGCAGGCCGATGCGGCCGGCGGCCACGGTGCCGACGTTCATGCCTTCGAGGTCGTAGGCGCGGGCCACGCAGTCGGCGATGTTCCAGCCGCCCTTGACCACCCAGTTGTAGGACGGAATGTAGTTGCGCACCAGGCCCAGAATCATCATCACGACGTGCTCGGCCACGCTGTGGCTGTTGCAGTAGGTGACTTCGGCGACGGTGATGCCACGTTCCATGGCCGCCTGCAGGTCGGTGTGGTCCGAGCCGATGCCGGCGGTGACGATCATCTTCAGCTTGGGCGCCTTGGCGATGCGCTCGGCGGTCATGTAGGCCGGCCAGAATGGCTGCGAGATGACGATTTCGGCGTCGTGCAGCTCGCGGTCCAGCACGCTGTCGGCGCCGTCCTTGCTGGAGGTCACCACCAGTTGGTGGCCGTTGCTTTCCAGGTACTTGCGCAGGCCCAGTTCGCCGCCAACGCTGCCCAGCAGCTGGCCGGGCTTGAAGTCGATGGCCTTGGGCGTGGGCAGGCTCTGCCCGTCGGGGTAGCGCTCCAGCACCGGCAGGTCGTCGCGGGCATAGCTTTGCGGGTAACCGGTTACCGGGTCGTCGTAGAGCACACACACAATCTTGGCCATCTTCTTCTCCTTGGATTTGGCGAGCGGCGCAGGGTGGCCGCTGGCGCCGATGGTTCACCAGGAGGGCAAAGGCGGGCCAATCGTTTGATCGGATGGCGCGATAGGCGGTGGTTATCAAACCGGTGTTGCCAGGCGCAAAGATTTCAAATGCTGTGCGGTCCTTGTAGGAGCGGGCTTGCCCGCGAAAGGGCCGGCACTGGCAACACACATCCAGATGAAAAACAAAAGCGCCAAATGGCCCGATGACGCGATCGAGCATGCCATTCACGACATCTGGCGCGAATGGAAATGCCCTGTCGTGATCGAACAGTTCCGAGGCGTTCTCGTGTAATTTCCCACAGCCTCGCGGGGCTTAAATGAAGCCCGAACCGCTCCGGCAATGTGCACTGTGATGCGTGCCAAAGATCAACAACAGCACGCCTGCATCCTGTCGACTTATTGATTTAAAAGGAGATATTTTCGCCTACGCCTGCCCGTCCATCCTTGTGTCAGCAAAAAGAGAACAACATCAATGAACACCGTGGGATCTGATGGCAACCTTGCACAAGGTTTCAAGCCACGTCATGTAACGATGCTGTCCATCGCCGGCATCATCGGCGCAGGACTTTTCGTAGGTTCCGGCCATGCCATCGCGGCCGCCGGGCCCGCCACCATAATTTCTTACTTCGTGGCCGGAACCCTGGTGGTGCTGGTCATGCGCATGCTCGGCGAAATGGCCGTAGCGCACCCGGATACCGGATCGTTCTCCACCTACGCCGACCAGGCCATCGGCCGCTGGGCCGGCTACACCATCGGCTGGTTGTACTGGTGGTTCTGGGTGTTGGTGATCCCCATCGAGGCGCTGGCAGCAGGGCACGTGCTCAACGCCTGGTTCCCCGACATTCCAGGCTGGATCTTCGCCCTGGCCTCGGTGCTGTTGCTGGCCTGCACCAACCTGTTCAGCGTGGCCAAATACGGCGAGTTCGAGTTCTGGTTCGCCATTCTCAAGGTCACGGCGATTCTTGGCTTCATCGGCCTGGGTTTCGCCGCCTTGATGGGCTGGCTGCCCAACCGTGAAGTCAGCGGCTTGAGCGGGCTGATTGCCGAGCACGGCGGCTTTGCGCCGAAGGGCTGGGCGGCGGTGGTCGGTGCCTTCATCACCGTGATGTTCAGTTTCATCGGCACCGAGGCGGTGACCATCGCGGCGTCCGAGTCCAGCGACCCGTCGCGCAACATCGCCAAGGCCACGCGCTCGGTGATCTGGCGCATCAGCACGTTCTACATCCTGTCGATCTTCGTGATCATTTCCGTGGTGCCGTGGAACGACCCGCAGCTGGCGGTGGTGGGTTCCTACCAGCGGGCACTGGAAATCATGAACATCCCCAACGCGGCATTCATGGTCGACCTGGTGGTGCTGGTGGCGGTGACCAGCTGCATGAACTCGTCGATCTACATTGCCTCGCGGATGATGTATTCGCTGGCCAAGCGTGGCGATGCACCGGCCATGCTCAAGGGCACCTCCAAGGTCGGCGTGCCGCGTGCGGCGGTGTTTGGCAGCACCTTGATCGGCGCGGCCATCGCCATCCTCAACTACTTCGCACCCAAGGGCGTGTTCGAGTTCCTGCTGGCCAGCTCCGGCGCCATCGCGCTGCTGGTGTACCTGGTCATCGCCATCTCCCAGCTGCGCATGCGCCGCCGCCTGGAGCGCGAGAACACCGAGTTGAAGTTCCGCATGTGGCTGTTCCCGTACCTGACCTGGGCGGTGATCATCTTCATCGCCGCTGCGCTGGCGGTGATGATGTATACGCCGGAGCACCGCATGGAAGTGAGTTCGACCTTGGGCCTGGCGATCGTGATTTCCTTCCTTGGAATCGTCACCTCGCGGGGCCATGCGCAAGCGGTGGGGGCGCGGTCGATGGGGTGATTGAGTTCACCTTGCAATAAGGCAAAGGGCACCTGTGGATGGGTGCCCTTTGTTTTTTTTTGCCAGCCCACCGGTGTGCGACGCATGGTGACGCAGGCCAGGCGTTGGCGGGCTTCGCCGCGTGTTCTCGATGCTTTCTGGCTTCCTTTCGCGAGCTGGCAAACGGCTTCCATATGGCTTTTTGCAATTATTTTTTACTCCCCTCGAAACTCCTCCGAATGCTGCCGGTCATTGGCTACAGCGCCTTGCTCCCAAGGGCTACAACGATTTTCGCAATTGCGGGTAGGTGTGCTGTGAGGGCGTGGTAAGCGAATGATGGCAAAAAGCTGCTATCGCAAAAAAATGAGTGAATGGTAGAAAATCCCGCCCCCCAGCGATCTCTGGTATCCCCAAAGGGGTAGCAACAGGGTTCGACGCTGTAATGCTGCAAACGCAATGGCCCTGTCTATGGAAGGGCCTATGGATAAGGCCTAGAGCAATGGCCGTCATGGAGGATGTCGTGTAGACCTTTCGCTAGCCCGCCGGCAGCCTCGCCGGCCAAACGCCCCTAAGCCAGGCCCGGCAATGCTCGCCGCGCCGCTTGAATCAGCCTGCTGCGCTGTCTCTACAGCCTTGGTAAGACCCTATACGGGGTGCGGATTAGCATCATTTTTTTGACTGTGCATACATTTTTTAAACTGAGTGCGCGAATGTAAAGCGGCGTTCCTTCGCAGGCCTTCGGCTGCTGTTCGTCGAACCTCGCGAACCCGCGTGATATACGGGTTTGGCTGAGATTTCCTGGTGAATTTGCGTTGCATTGGGCCTTCCCAGTAGGGAGGCAAGTGTTAAGCCGCTGCGTTAAGAAAGGGCAACTTGATCGGTTTTGGAGCGGCTATGGCGTGCAAAAACACGTCGTGGTTTGCACGGAATACTCCAATCTGTCAAAATTTCGCTGTTGCACCTTTCTAAGTTTTGAATGAAAATGCTGCTTCATGGAGCGAGATATGGACGAACTCGAATCAACCACAACGGCATGGGGCAGCGGGGCAGGCGAGGACGTGGATGTTCGCGCGCTGCGGCGTTACAACCGGATGCTGGGTGTGTTGCTGGACATCGGTGAGTGGGCTTGCATCGGTTTACTCCCCTGCGTTGCGGTCGCTGCCATCTGGCTGGTGACGCAAACGAACTTTGAAAATGTCGTGTTCTATGACGGAACCGACTCGATTTGCATCTACGACGGAACGACAGGGGAAATCCGCAATGTCGAGTAAGGAAACCCAACACGGAACCCCAGGTGGCGAGGCACCAGAGGTTCAGCGGGGTACGGATGAACAGCGGTTGCTGGAGCTGGCGCTGGATGAAACGCCCGGTGAAGCTGCTGCCACCGTCAGGGAGGTCAAGCGCCTGCAGCTGGAGTGCCTGGACCTCAAGCGCCGTAACAAGCGGGTGTGGGGGCAGTTGCTCGCCCTGACCTGCGTGTTCGGCCTGACCATCGCTGCCGTGGTGTTCTGGTACCCGAAGTACCGTTGGATTCCGACCACCGACAACCACGCCATCTGTGAAGTGTCCACCGAGAACAACCCGCGTGTGACGCCGGCAACGCTGGCCGACTACGCCAAGGACGCGGTGGTCAACTCGTATTCCTACGACTATGTGAACTATCGGTCCAACCTCAATGCCGCAGGGGCCCGCTGGTACACCGACGAGGGGCGCAAAGCCTTCCTCAAGACCCTGGATGCCTCCGGCAACCTTGAACGCGTTCTCAAGGGGCGGATGATCCTGCGCGCCATGTCCACCCAGGTTGCCCAGGTTGAAGAAGCCGGCGTGCTGGCGAGCGGGCAGAACTACTGGTTGGTACAGGTGCCGATCGCCATCGAGTTCTATGTGGGCGGTGATCAACAGCCTCGCTCGCGCCAGGACTTCCTCGCCGCCGTGACCATCGTTCAGATCCCTGCTTCGGCCACCAACACCAAAGGCATCGCCGTCGATTCTGTTCAGCTGTCGCCGTACACCCCAAGGAAGTGACCATGAAGAAGCATCTGATCGCATTGTCGCTTGCGGGCGCCATCGCTATGCCTGTCTGTGCGAACGAGACGCAAGCCGCTGAGGCTGCCGAGGCCGACCTGGGCCGTGCCAGTGCCCTGCAGGAAAGCGACGCACCTCCGCAGCCGCCGATGAACGGCCTGGGACAACAGGTCTCCAGCGCTGCTCAAGTGGTGTATCCACGCCCGGAGGATGTCATCAGTGACACGGTCCAGGAAGTGCACGACTCGCAACTGACGCCGGGCCAGGTGGAGCTGATCAAGCGGCTCTGGCTCGACCGCGAGAAGCAGAAGGCCACCGCTTACGTGAGCCCGCCAAAGCCTGTGACCCGAACGCTGGCCTTGAACCTGGACCCCGGTGTGGCCCCACCCATCGTGCGCCTGAGCAAAGGGCAGCAGTCGTCGATCGTGTTCTCTGATTATGCCGGCCAGCCGTGGATGATCCAGAACGTGTCGATCAACCGTGAGCTGTTCAGTGACGGGCGTGATGGTGGTGGCCAGAGCGGCAAGGCAGGAAGCGTCGCGCCGACCAACATCCTCACGCTGGACCCAGCCACGGCGGCGGCCTATGGCAACGTCACGGTCACCCTGCGCGGCTTGTCGACGCCGATCATTCTGATTCTGGCTGCCGGGCAGCAAGAGGTCGACATGCGCGTGGATGCCAAGGTGCCTGGGCGCAACCCGGATGCCGCCGCCAGCGTGGCCATGCTGCGCATGCCGTCGATCGACGAGGCGCTGACCTACTTCCTCGATGGCGTGCCACCCAAGGAAGCCAACCGCCTGAAAGTGACCGGGCTCGACGGTGTGGAAGCCTGGAGTTATGGCCCGAACATGTATGTGAAAGCCAAGGCAGACGCGCAGTACCCGGCCTACACCAACGCTGCGCGCAGCACCACCGGCGTTGCGGTGTATCGCTACGCCGGCCTGCAGAACAGCGTCACGTTCACCACGGGCGGGCAAGCCGTGACTGTCTTCATCGAGCAAGGGAACCTGCAATGAGTGATAACAACCTGCCGCCAAGCGACGCTGGCTTCGATGAAGATGACGAACACCTGGTGGCCGAGCGCGACGGGCGCACGGGCGAGAAGGCGAAGAAAGGGCGCAAGTCCGATGAGATGCAGCGCAACCTGCATGCCGTGTTCGGCACCGGCGTCGGCAAGATTTCGTTGATCGCTGCCGGGCTGGCGGTGGTTGCCCTGGGCGCGCTGGCGTTCAATGGCATGAACAACAAGGATGCGCCCACGGCCAAGGCGGCCAAGGTGGATGTGCCGCGTGCGCCGCAGCCAGAAGTGTCGGTCGACCCGATTTCCGCTGCCGAGGCCGAGCGCCGCAACCAGCGCAGTGCCCTGGAAGCCGAGCAGGCTGCCCAGCGCGGCATGTCGTACCAGCCTGGTTTCGACCCGAACATCGTACAGGGCACCGGCCGGGATTATGCCCAGGGCCAGAACGCTCAGTTCAATGTGCCAGGCCAACCGTACGGCGGTGCGAACCCGCAGCAGCCGCCGATCTATATCGGCGCGGGGCAGGCGCCGCGCGATACCGCGCCGGTCGCTCAGGCGGGTGCGAACGCTGCCCAGTCGCAGGATCAGGAGCGCAAGCGCCTGGAAGACGAGCTGAAAAAGGCCGAGCAACAGCGCGACCTTTACGTCAAGGAGCTGCGGGCTGAAACCCTCAAGTCGATCAAGCAGCTGATGGGTGAGTCCGAGAGCGCGAAAGGGTTCGCTGAGAAGAGCAGTTTCAGCACCGTCAGCTACTACACCAGCGAACGCACAGGCAGCGCGAGTGAGGGTGTAGCCGTGCGTGCCGGCAAGGAGAAGAAAGACGCCAATGCCATCGAGGCGGTGGGTGACACTGACCGGGACTTGCTCATCAAGACCGGCACCATCATGTACGCCACGCTCGATGCGGAGGTCAACACCGATGACGGTGGCGATGTCCTTGCAACCATTCGAGGTGGCAAGTGGAACGGTTCCAAGCTGATCGGCAAGGTCGAGCAGGCCCCGGACAACATCCGGGTGAAGTTCACCATTCTTGCGCCGCCCGTGAACGACCCGCGTCCGACCATGCGCATCAGTGCCGTGGCGCTGCGCGAGGACGACGCCAAGCAAGGTATCGCCGAAACCAAGGACCACCACACCATGGCGCGCTATTTCGCGCTGGGCGCTGCCTCGCTGCTGTCCGGTTACGGCCGGGCGTACCAGCAGACGTCGGGCACCACCATCATCAGCCCGAGTGGCGTAGTGGCGCAGACCACGACCGAGCCTTCGACCAAGCAGGTCATCGGTTCGTCGGTGGGCGAAATGGGCAGTGCGATCGCCTCGGAAGTGCGTCGCGGCTTCAACCGCCCAGCCACTTATGCAACGCCTGCGAACAAGGGCTTTGGCCTGTTCTTCCTGCAAGACGTTCACGATCAATCTCGATAAGGAGTTCGACATGAAGAACTGGTCGTTCGGAAAACTCATCGGCGTCTTTGCCGGTAGCTTCGTGGCGCTCATCCTGATCGCCGTGGTTGTGATCAAGGCGGGCTCGTCGCCATCGGCAAGTGCCCGGCGCGTGGCGCAAACCCAGGCTCAAACGGTGCAGCAACCGCGCATGGATGTGCTGAGCCTGGAGCTGGCCAAGTCCCGGGAGCAGACCCAAGCCGCCCTGCAAGCCCAGGAGAACAGCGAGAAACAATTGAAGATCGTGCGCCAGGAGTCGCAGCAAAATACCCAGCTGCTGCTCAACCAGATCAAGGCCATGGACACCACCCTGGCTGGGCTTGAGAAGCGCATGCAGCATTACGAGCAGAGCCGTCAGCATGTGGAAATCGTCAAGCCGCCGCGCAAGTCGCACCTGGTGGCGCCGGCGCAAGGCGTGGCCAGCCGTGCTCACTCCATCCCGCAATCCAGCGGCTACAAAGTGCAGGCGGTGGTCGGCCACCGGGCCTGGGTGAAAAACGGTGACAGCGAAGACAGCATCAAGGCCGGCGACAAGTTGCCACCGGTGCAACGTGAATTGAAAGTGGTGGCGATCGACCGTGACAGCGGCATCGTCGTTACTTCACCCGCTCGTTAAACAGGAACGTTGTCATGGCAACCGGATTTGCCGACCTGGTCGATGTCCTGGTCAATATCGGGAAAGTAATCCCCACCGCAATCATGATGTGCCAGGGTATCGCCGCGTTGATCGGCCTTTACCTGACCGGCGCTGCCTTGATCGAAATCTGGGGGGTCACCCACGATAACGCATTGAAATACGTTGCCGGGCGACAGCGCTTTTCTGTCGGCTCCGCCTGCGTGCAACTTGTGATTGGCGCCATCTTGCTGGCCATTGGCACGCTCGAGTGGATGGGCATCATGTCGCGCACCTTGACGGGTGATTATGCCAACTCGCGCATGCTGTCTTATTCCGCGAGCGGCACCACCCTGCAAGAGCAGGCGCAACTGGCAACACTGGCCCTGTTGGGCATCATGCAAGTAGTTGGCTTCATCGCCATGGTGAAAGGCTGGCTGACGATCAACGGTTATTACAACAACCAGTCTCAAGCCGGCTTGGGTACCGCCAGCGGATGGATCATCGGCGGGATCTTGGCGTGGAACTTCAAATGGTTCAGCGATGTACTCAACAACACAATCGGATTCAATCTGGTTGGTCTTTTCACGCCGTGGTCGTAACGGCTTTTCAAACAATGAAACCCAAGGAGCGTCACTCATGAAAGCACTCAAAACCCTGAAAGCTGCTTACGATTCGGCCAAAGTCCGCGCCATTACCGCTGCCGTCACTGCCCTGGCGGCACCCTCGGCGTTCGCCATCGACAAGACCGACCTGACCCAGGACACCTCGGGCGGCAAGACCGCTGACGACGTCATGACCAACATCGACAACACTGCCCAGGGCGGCGCCACGCTGCTGATCTCGCTGGTATCGGTCGGTGGTTTCGTTGTGGTCGCGATCTCGCTGTACACCCTGTGGAAAGCGTCCAAGGACGAGCGCGAGAAGCCGATGTCGGCCATCGTCGGCCTGTTCATCGGTGGCCTGATGGCTGGCGTGGGTACCGTGATGTGGATCATGCGCAACACCGTGGTCAACTAAGGCGCCGCGCCCTAGATCGCATGGCGGGGCCGCATGCCCCGCATTCACAGGACAGTTTCGGGAATATCGGACGTGAGCGAAACAAACTCTCCTCAGGGCAGGCCTGTGGCAGTGCCCACCATGGCGAGTGGCTATACCAGCCGAACGGCCAATCAGCCGCAGTTCGGTGTGCGTCGGCCACTGTGGCGCTCTGACGATGACCAACGCAAGCTGTCCAGTGAGGCCTACAGCAAACTGCGCACGTCGGTGTGGCAGCGCGACAACTACACCTGCCGCTTCTGTGGTTTCAAGTCGGCCAAGTACCAGGAACTTCATGCGTTGGATGGCAATGCCGACAACTGCACCAAGGAGAACCTGATCACGGCCTGCAACCTGTGCCGCCAGGTGCATCACCTGGGCGCCTGCGCCATGAACGACACCGGCTTTTTCGTTGCGGTGCAGGAATTGACGCAAACCGAGATCAACCATATCGCCCGTTGCATCTACGTGTGCGAACGGCTGGAGGATGTGGCCGCCAACGAGAAACTGACCAGCCTGTTGGCCGCGTTCAAGTTCCGTGGCAACGACACGCTCAAGGAAGTGTTCGGCGGTGAGGTCATCACCGTTTTGGGCGTGGCGGAAACCCTGGCCAGCAAGACACTGGTCAGCGATGAAGAGTATGAGCGACGTGCCGAGTGGTTGGCGCCGTTGCGGCTGTTCCCCACCAAGCAAGCGTTCAAGGATGGGCAACTTGAATATTACGCGGCGAACAACCGCGCGCTGTTCCTGCCCGAAAACTGGTCCGCACTGGCCAGCCAGCTACTCAAGAATTTCGATTAATGCATTCGCCTGCAGCGCTGATCAGCCTCGCCGTTGGGAACGTTTTCAAGGGAGAACAAGGACATGTTTAACAAACTCGAAGCGGTGATCCTGACGGTTCTGAGCCAGCTCAAGGCCGACGTGCAGGATTACTGCGACCTTGAAACGGTCGACGGCGGGCAATGCATCGTCGCCAACGACGGTTCGCTGGCCTCCATCGTGCGCTTCAACGGGACCAAGAGCGTGCTCGGCCGCGAGCAGTTCGAGCGCCTGGTGAGCCTGCTGGAAGCCTCGCTGTCGGTGTACTTCAAGGTACGCGGCCATCACCTGCAGATTGTGTTCAGCCGCGACCTCGATGCCACCGCGCCGCTGGAGCAAAATGCCCTGCAGCAGGCGGCCACGGCCGAGCGGCTGAACCTGAACGTGCGCCACCTGATCAACGAGGGTGTCAGCAAGTACGCCCAGTATGTGTACGACGAAGAATGCTACCTGGTGTTCTGGTCGCGTCCGGCGCTGCTCGACCAGACCGAGCGGGCCATGGCGCGTGAGGCCCTCAACGAGTTCAGGAAAGCGTCGCAGTGGCCTGCGACGGCGCAAGCGCAAAACCTGCTGCGGCCGATTTCCTACCTCAAGGACCGCCACCTTTCCTTCGTCACCAAGATCTCCGAAGACCTGGCCTCGCCCGAATTCGGCTGCTCGGCCGATGTGCTGGATGTCAGCGAAGCGATCCGCGCCATCCGTGCCAAGGTGAACCCCGATATTACCCCGCGCACCTGGAAGCCCTACATTCCCGGCACTGCGATTCCCATGCGCTGGAAAACCAACAAGCGCAAGGACGACAAGTCCGAGTTCATGTACCCCACGCTGCCCAGCCAGATCATGGTCACGGCTGGCGAAATCGGCAGCGGCCAGCGGACCGGGCTGCTGCCGGACCCAACCAGCGTGCGGGTGGGCGCACGTGTGTATGCGCCCTTGCTGATGACGATTCCACCGGCCGAGCCGCAATACTTCAATACCCTGTTCAACAGCCTGAACCGTGCTGAAACCCAGGAAAACGGAGTGTCGCGGGCCTTGCCCTATTCGGTGTCGATCATGCTGTCGTCCGATGGCATGAGCGTGCTGGCCTGGAAGAGCCTGTTCGCCCAGTTGCTGTCGGTGACCTCCGAGCAGAACCGCAACATCAACCTTGCCACCAAGGAGCTGCGCGAGCGGGTGCGCGATGGTGAGTGCATGGTCAAGCTGCAGATCGCCGCGATGACCTGGGCCAGCCCGGATGAGAAGGGCGTGAAGGAGCTGGCGCTGCGCAAGTCGAAGCTCTGGCGTACCCTGGAAGCCTGGGGCCAGCCCGTGTTCATCGAGCGTACCGGCAACCCGATGCAGGCCTTCCAGTCCAACTGCCTGGCCTTGACCACCAAGCACCTGGGCGACCCTGCCGCGGCCCCCTTGGGCGATGCAGTGGCCATGTTGCCGCTGACCCGGCCGGCTTCGCCATTCCAGGAAGGTTCGACCATCTACCGAAGCCTGGACGGCAAGATTCTCAAGTACCAGCGCTTTTCTTCGCAGCAGACGACCTGGATCACCCTGATCGCCGGCAAGCCGGGTTCGGGCAAGTCGGTGCTGATGAACAACAACCATTTCGAGTCCTGCCTGATGCCTGGCCTGACCGGCTTGCCGTACATCGGCATCACCGACATCGGGATTTCCTCGTCCGGCTTCTGCGACCTGGTGCGCGACAACCTGCCACCAAGGCTTCATCACCTGGTGGTGTACAAACGTTTGCAGAACGCCCGCAAAGACTGCATCAACCCACTGGACACCCCGTTGGGCCAACGCTACCCGCTGCCCAAGGACCGCGAGTTCAACAAGAACTTCTTGACCATCCTGGTGACCCCGCCTGAGCGCGATAAGCCCTACGAGGGGATGAGCAACTTCGTTGGCCGCATGGTCGACCTGGCCTACCGGCGCAAGGATGACAAGATCGAGCGGGCCAGCCCGGAAACCTACAAGCCAGGCCACAACGATGTGGTGGACACTGCCGTGGCGCAGCTGGGCTACCGCATCCTGCCGGCGACCACCTATTGGGAACTGGTCGACGCGATGTTCGACGCTGGCATGGTGTATGAGGCTGAAGTGACCCAGCGCTATGCGGTGCCGACCCTCAACGACCTGGTGGCGGTGGCCTCCACCGAAGAGGTGCGCGCTGAGTATGAAGGTTCCGGCGAGGTCGGGCGTAGCCTGGTGGATGCGTTCATCCTGGGTATTCGCGAGGCTGTCGGCGACTTCCCGGTGTTCTCCGACCACACCCGCTTCGACGTAGGCAGTGCCCGCATCGTGGCCCTCGACCTGCAGGACGTGGCGTTGCAAGGCTCGGCATCGGCCAAGAAGCAGACGGCCCTGATGTACATGATCGCCCGTCAGTGCTTCATGAAGAAGGTTGCCTTCTCCAAGGAAGACTTCCCGTTCTTCACCGAGAAGTACCTGCCGTTCTACGAGCGCCTGGTGGCGGACCTGGTGGATGAATACAAGGTCATGTGCATGGACGAATTCCACAAGACCGGTGGCCATGTGGGCTTGCAGGAGCAGATGCAGACCGATGGCCGCGAGGCGCGCAAGTGGAACATGGAGATCATTCTGGCCTCCCAGTTGATGGAAGACTTCGGCCAGCTGACCAAGATCGCCACGGCCACCTTCATTCTGGATTCGGGCACCAAGGAAACCCGCGACTGGCTGCGGCAGAACATCGGCCTGTCCGACACCGAAGAACACGCGCTGGTCAACTTCGTGCACGGTGCGAACAAGCACGGTTGTACCTTCCTGGCGCGCTTCGAAACCAAGAACGCCACCTACAGCCAGCTGTTCACCATGTCGGCAGGGCCCATGCGCCTGTGGGCACTGACCACCACCGCCGAAGACCGCAAGCTGCGCACCATGCTCTACGAGCACATGCCACGCCCCGAGGCCCTGGCCCTGCTGGCCCGCCGCTTCCCCTCCGGTGGCTGCAAGGACATGGTCGAGCGGCTCAAGCGCGAAACGTTCAAGGACGTCGAGTTCGTCGATGACGACATGGAACAGTCGGTGATTGCGCGAATCGCCAAGGACCTGGTTGCTGACTACATCAGCGCCAGTGCATTCGAAGACGTAGTGTGAGGAAGTGACCGATGGCTCAGTACAAGGGCGCATCCCGTCAGCATGAAATCAGCAGCACCCGGCGACGCAAGGACACCCGCCTGGCCGGGCAGCGCTTCAGTGATTTCTTCCAGTCTGCCGACGGCGCGGTATTTGGCATCTTCGCCTTGCCGGTGCTGGCGCTGATCACGATCAAGGTGCCTTTTTCCGGTGAGCTGCTGTTGCTGCTGGCCTGGGCGTTCAAGCGTAAGTTCGTCGACGTGGATAACCGCACATTCGATTTCCCTTACCGGGTGCCGAAGCTGGCGGATGTCAACGACGGTTCGTACAAGGGCAAGAAGAAAGGCGAGGGCGTTACCCTTTTCGGCAATGACCTGGAAACCAAGGAGCAGATCTACGCCGGTGACAGCGACCTGCGGACCCACCAACTGGTGCTGGGCACCACCGGTTCCGGCAAGCCGCAACCCAAGCACGCCAAGGTGCTCACGCCCAAAGGCTGGGTGCAGATGGGCCAGGTTCAGGTCGGCGACAGCGTGTGCACGCCCGATGGCAAGCATGCGGCGGTGCTGCGGGTGATCGACCAGGGTGTGCAGCCGATCTGGACCGTGGCGACCCGCGACGGACGCAGGGCCCAGGCCACCGGTGACCACCTGTGGCGGGTGCTGACCCGTGACGAGGATGGCGCCGAACAGGCCCATACCGTGACCACCGATGCCATCCGCGAACTGCTGGCGCGTGGCGTCGTGGTGATGCTGCCCAAGGTGCGCAAGAAACGTGGCTCTGCCAAGTTCAATGGCTGGGCGCAAGTGTGGAAGGTGAGTGCTGCCGGCCAGGCGCCTTGCCAGTGCATTGAAATCGATCACCCGCATCACCTGTACATCACCGACGACAGCCTGGTGACCCACAACACCGAGCTGTTGCTTGGCATCGTGTTCAACGCCCTGGTGCAGAACACCGGCTTCATCTATGTCGACGGCAAGGGCGACCCCAAGCTGCAGAAGGAAATTTTCCGCCTGTCCCGTTACCTGGGGCGCGAAGATGACTTGCTGATCATCAACTTCATCACCTCCGGCCGCGACTTCGTCGAGAAGCAGGTCGACAAGGTCACCAACAACATGAACATGATGGGGAACACCTCGTCGGGCATGTTGATCGAGCTGATCGTGTCGCTGATGGACGATTCCGGCGGTGGCGGCGACATGTGGAAGGGCCGCGCGATCATGTTCGTCGCTGCCTTGACGCGGCCGCTGACGTACCTGCGGGACAAGGGCTACATCAACCTGTCCCCTGAAAAGTACCTGGAATACTTCGAGCTGAACGTCATCGAGGAACTGGTGTGGGAGCACGGCGGCAAGTACGGCGAGATGTTCGATGTCATCGTCGCCCCGCTGCGCTCGTACCTGCTGACCTTGCCGGGCTACCAGAAGGCCAAGTTCAAGAAGCAGGAAACCAAGACCCTGGAACAGCACGGCTACATCGTCATGCAGCTGGGGCGGATCTTCAACGACCTGACATTCAACTACGGGCATATCTTCAAGACCCGTGTGGGCGATGTGGACTTCTACGACGTGGTGATCAACCGCCGCCTGCTGGTGGTGCTGTTGCCGGCACTGGAACGTGCCCCCGACAGCATGCGCATGCTCGGCAAGATGATCGTCGGCAGCATCAAGCAGATGATGGCGGGCTGCCTGGGCAACCGGGTCGAAGGGGTGGTGCGGGAGATCATCGACAGCCGGCCGACGGGGTCGAAGTTCCCGTTCTATACCATCCTCGACGAATACGGCTACTACGCGGTGGTTGGCTTCGCGGTGGCGCCGGCGCAGGCGCGGAGCCTGGGCTTCAGCGTCACCTTCGCGGCTCAGGATTTCTCCTCGTTGAAGAAATCCAGTGCCGAAGAGGCCGATGCCACCTGGGAAAACACCAACATTCGCGCCGTCGGCCGCCTGACCTCAGGCACTGAGTCCGAAACCTGGCGGCGCGTGCAGGGTGCGGCGGCCGAATCGTCGCAGGCCATGCTGGGCAATTTCGAGCGTACCGCAGGCAATGAGAAGTTGCGCCAGTCCGACAACATCGCTATCGAACAGCGCAGCCGGCTGAACTACGACGATGTGGCGATGCAGGAGAATGGCGAGTTCACCTTCCTGATCGGCAAGAAATCGCAGAATGGCAAAACCGGTGGCGTGGCGCTGATTCGCGGCCTTGGCTTCTACACCGCAGGCCCTGCGCCGAAGGAAATGCGCATCAACGACTTCATTCCGGTGGAGCCGCCGGAGCCTTCGGACCTGCCGCAGAACCGGCAGTCGCGCCATGCGTTCGTCGACAGCCTGAAAGACGGCTCGTTCGCCAAGCGTGTGCGGGCTGTGGTGAAAGGCGATCCGACCTTCGCACGCATGCACAGCGCGTTCGAACACAACTATGCCAACCCCGACCGGCCGCTGCTGGGGCGCATGGACACCTCGTTCGCCGTGCTTGGCGCTTACCTCTCGGGCGGCTTGAAGAAGCCCGCCCCCGCAGCGCCAGCGGCTGAAAAGCCGGTGCCCCAGGCCAGCGCGGCGCAGCCGGTTGCAGCGGCGCCGCAGGTCGATCCAGCAAGCCCCGCCGCGATCGAAGCGAGCTTGCTGGCGGTAGCCGACCTGTTGGGCGAGATGGCCGCTGCGCCGGTGATGGCGGCGGTCGAGGCTGTCGATGAGCAGGCCATGGACGATGAATGGGCGCGTGAGCTGGCGATGGAGCTGCCACAGCAGATGCTCGCCATGGAGCTGGTGGCCCGCGGCGAAGGGTTCGCATCGCTGCCCGACAAGTGGGCGGCCCAGGAGCGGATCAAGGAAACCTGCGATGCCATTGCGCAGCAAACCGCCTACCGCGTTTCGCCCGAGCCGCCGCCGCAGGACGTGGCCGTCATGCGCGAGCGCCTGGATGACCTGAAGGCCCAGTGCCGGGCATTGATGAAGGATCAGCCCAATGGCTAGCCGGCAAGCGCCAGGACCGGTGGTTCACCGAGGCTCGAACTAATGTCATAAATTGACGACGATATATATCTGACAGATAATCAAAATATATGATTTTTGCATGCTAGGGTGAAAGGATGGGGTTGTTCAGCTCAGGGAAGAAAGCCGCGAAGTTCGCGTTCATCACCATGCCCATGGCGGCATTGGGCTTGAACCAGCTGCGCATGGGCAACCAGCACATCAAGGCGCTGTGGCGCTCGAACTTCAACCCAGCCTGCCCGGAGTGCGAGCGGGGCATCCTGCTCAGGGGCGAGGACGACTATCAGTCGTTCGAGCAGAGTGCCGGTGGCAAGGTCCGCGAGCTTCACAGCTGGACCTGCAACAACTGCGACTTCGCCTTGCTCGAAGAAGACGACCTGAAGAAGGTCCGCGACCATGCCACGCACTACCGCAACGAGCGGGTCAAGGCGCAGCTGACCACCATCGAGCGGCAGGAGGTGGACCGCATCGCGCGCAACCACCAGCTGCACTCCCGGGCGTTCTTCATTGCCAGCCTGATCGCCGTCATCGGCTTCGTCTACCTGCTGGCCACCGGTGCCGGGGTCATGATCGCCTTGAACTGGCTGTCGATCGCGTTCGCCCTGTGGGTGTTCGGCATGAAGAAGTCCTATCGCAGCTGGCAGGTGAAAACCGGGCAGTTGTTCGTCCAGGGCGCGTTCTGGTTCTGGTTTCAACATCAGAAGTGGATCATCTGAACATGGCCCGCCACGGCTTCTACCGGCTGCTGCTGTCGCTCGCGCTGGGTGCCGCGCAGGTGCAGGCCGATGACTTCTATGCGGTGCGCCCGGCAGACATCGACTGCGTGGTTCAGGCTGCCCAGCGCCAAGGTGTACCGGCCAATGTGCTGCTGGCCATTTCCAGCAAGGAAAGCGGCAAGAACGGCCAGAGCGTGTCGAACGACAACGGCACGTTCGACCTTGGCCACTTCCAGATCAACACCACCCACTGGGGCCCCAAGGGCGTGTTCGCCGCGTACCCGGCCATTACCAAGTCCGATGTCGCCTGGCGCGGTTGCTACAACGCCGAGCTGGCGGCCTGGCTGCTACGGAAAAAGCTGGAAGAGAACAACGGGCAGGATTTCTGGACCCGCGCGGCCAACTATCACTCCCGCACCCGCAAGTTCAATGACGCCTACAAGAAAGGCCTGATTCCGCTTGCGGTGAAATGGGGCAAGTACCTTGAACGACAGCGTCACGCCGGGCTGGTGGTGAGCTACCAGTAGACAGGCCGCCGCAACATGGCCGATGCCGCCGGGCCTGGCGAGGTTTCCCGGCCAAACAGATTGACAACTTCAGGAGTTTTTAGATGAAAGGAATGCTCATGGGTGCGCGCCGCTACCAGGCTGGGAGCGTGCTGTTGGCACTGCTGGCGCTTGGGGGCTGCGCCAGCACCGCCAAGCCGACCACCGAAGATACCGAGGCGTTTGCCAGCCGGATCATCGCCGACAAGGTGTCGGTAGCGGTCAACTCCCAGCACAACTATGTTTCCCGGCTCAACGCCGACCGCGTGCAGGCCGCTTCCCGGCAAGCGGCGGTAGATACCGACCAGGTCGACATCGATTTCATCGGCAAGCCGCAGGAACTGCTGCAGACCTTCGCCAGCCGCTATGGCTACGCCTATGTCGAAAGCGGAAAACCTGTGGACCTCAAGCCCATCAACGTGTGGGTACGCAAGGCCACACCGATCAATGTGCTCAAGGACGTGGGCGTGCAGATCGATACCGGTGCCGACGTGGTACTCGACAAGAGCACCAACACCCTGCGCCTGATCTACAAGCCCGTGCCATTGGCATTGGGGAGGAGCTGAACATGGCGATGGACATGCCGCCGATGAGCCTGCAGGACGCCGAGCGCCTGTACGACAAGCCAGCCTACGTTCGGCAGCAGGATGACACTGGCGATGCCAAGTCGGCAGTCGAGGCCATGCGTGACGAGAAGAACCAGGCCTCGGCCGCACGCGGCGAGGCCATTCTGGACGCAGCGCTGCAGGTGGGGGTGAAAGCGGGCTTGGCCTGGCAGCTCACCAACATCAACAACGCCCTGAAGTTGCGTGAACGCGAGTTCGATACGGTCTACGATTTCGGCACCCTGATGATCCAGGACCGGGTAGTGCCGCCGGTGATCACCGAGGCGCGCCACCTGTACAACCAGGACGGCGACTACACGCTGCGGCTTTCCGGGGCCGCCTACAAGATCGAATCGCAGGCACGCTTTTCCTCCGTGCCGCCGAGCTGGCGCGATTACCTGAACTTCCCGCTGCCCAGTTACGACCGTACCTCGCTGGTGTCGGCGCTGGTGCCGCGCTCCAGCGAAGAAGAGCGAGTCTGGAAGCTGGCCGTGCGCGAAGGCTGGAAACAGGGTATCGAGCAGGCCAACCTGATGCTGGCCTACGGCTTCGACCGGATGAACCGCGATATCGACGGCATGCGCCGCTTCAGCGAGTTCGCCCGCCATGGCCAGGTCACCCTGCCGATCATCTCGGGTGCGGCGATCCCGGTAACCAAAGAAGGCCGCTCGATGGCGGTGGATGAAACCTTGCTGCGTATCACCACGCTGCCGGCATTCAACGACAACATGAGCGCGTGGCGCAGCTCGATCGCCACGTCGACCACGGCTGATCCAGTTCGCCGTAGCGCGCCCGTACGCTCGGCTAACCCCGCCAGCGCGGCCAGCCCGGCAGCGGCCAAGGCGTTCGCTGCGCCCGCTGGCAGCCAGCTGAGCGCGCCGCCTGCAGGCGCTGAAGGCAAGCGGCAATGAAACAGGATTTTCACGACGACGTGATGATGCTGGAGCCAGGCGCCTTGATCGAGCGCCTGGAGCGGCTGACCAGCTATGAAGACCCGTTTCGCTTTGATCGCGCTGACCAGTTCAAGGCGATGATGCTGGAAACGTTGTCCCACGGCGTCAGTGACATCTTCATCCAGCCGGCCTTGCCGGTGGTGGTGAAAAAGTACGGGCGGCTGTATGCGGTCACCCGGCGGGCGCTGGATGTCGGCGAGGTCAACGAGCTGTTGAAGATGGCGGCCAATCGCGACACCGCCACCACCGATATCGTTTCCGGCACGGCGGTCAACGAGCGCTATGAGCTGTTCGACCCGCAGCGCAAGGATGCCCGCGGCGCGCGCCTGCGCTATGCCTACCGGGTCAACGCCTCGCCCATTGCCTGCCATGGCGACACCTCTTGCCAGATCGTCATCCGGGCCATCCCCGATGACCCGCCGCGCATCCAGGATGTGGGCCTGAGCGAGGACATCGTGCGAATGGCCACGCCGCGCGATGGCATCGTCTATGTGGCCGGGGCCACCGGCCACGGCAAGACCACCACCTTCGCCGCCATCAACCGGTTCATCCTGGAGAACGAGACGCCGATCAAGGGCAACCTGATCAGCCACGAAGAGCCGATCGAGTTCACCTACGACAAGATCCAGAGCAAGCATTCGATCTTCGTGCAGTCGCAGATCCCCACGCACTTCAAGGATTTCTACCGCGCCAACCGCGAGGCCATGCGCCGGGCACCCGGCCTGTGCGTGATCGGCGAGCTGCGCGACCAGGAAACCATTCGCGCCGCGGTGGAGCTGTCGCTGACCGGGCACCCGGTGTTCGGCACGGTCCACGCCAAGGATGTGGCGGCGATCATGCGCCGGATGATTTCCCGTTTCCCCGAACAGGAGCGGGCCACCGCCATCTATGACCTGGTCGATACCAGCCGATTCATGATGGCGCAGAAGCTGGTACCCACCGTCGATGGCAAGCGCACTGCGGCGCGTTCGTGGCTGCGTTTCACCGAACAGGTGCGCGATACCTTGATGGACCTGACCGACATGGGCCGGGTCACCCAGCGCGTCGCCGAGTTCGTGCGTGATGAAGGGCATACCTTCGCCGCCGAAGCGGACCGCTTGCTGGCAGCGGGTTTGATCAACGAAGCCACGGCCCGCGATTTGCGTCATGGCTGAACGGGCCAGGCAATGGCAAGTGCAATGAATTCTGGGAGAGGTTATGGCAACTGGACGGTATCACTGGAGCAGAAGCGCTCCGCCGGCGCGTTTCTTCGTGATCAATGCAAGTGCCGCCTTGCCTTGGTTGATGTTGTTGCTGGTGCCAGCATTCTGGAAATTCCTGCTGCCGCTGGCGCTGGTCATGACCGTTGGCCTGGTGTACATCGAAGTGGTGAAGAAGATGACCGTGCGTGCGGTTTGCCGCCAGGCCGGGGTGTTTCTGGTGGGGCGTGTACGCACCACCCACAACATTCTCAAAGAGCTGATCAGGTAACAGGCAGGGTGAGCATGACCAGCAAGCGCGTTGTGGTGGCCAGAGGAGGCAAAGAATGAAACATCAAGGAGGCGGGCAGAAGAGCTTCACCTGGGATGACCCCGCCATTTTGCTGGGCATCATGGTCGTGCTCTACCTGGCAGGGTGGGGGGCCTGGTACTTCGCCCACGACAAGATTTCCACCGCCTACACCTATATCCGCTATGTGGAACTGTGGGTGCCGAGCGTGCTCGGCGGCCTGGCGGAGATTCCGGGTCTTTCGTCGATCAGCGAGTGGGTGGGGCGCATGTGCGCACCCGACGGTATCGTCGGTGCCTGCCAGCGTGATTTTTCGAGCGTGGCGTGGGGGGAGATCACCTCATCGTCCCTGTTCATCAACGGCTTCCTGCTGGTGCTGATGGTGGTGTTCGCCGTGCGCATGTTCATGCGCGTGAACAAGACCCACCCCAAGCTCAAGTTCACCAAGACCCACGACATCAAGAGTTTCGTGCAAGAGAACAAGGCCCAGTACCCGCACCTGCGGATGTTCGCAGCGCTCGACCTGATCGCCCAGCCGCTGGATCACCCGGTGTTTGGCATGTCGCAGACTTCACGCCAGTTCGTCTACCGGCACCTGCTGATCAGCGGCTGGCAAGCGCAATCGGACCGCAGCTGGGCACCGACCCTGGACCGCGAGAAAGCCACCGAAGTATTGCGGCGCCAGCTGGGCCAGCACTGGACCCGGGTTGGCAACCTTTCTCCTGCCGAAACCCTGCTGGTGGCGATCGCCCTGCCACGGGTAGTGGCCACGGATACCGCGCTCGATGACAGCGCCTTCAAGGCGGCGATGGCCGACAGCGACTTCATGATTGCCTGGTGCTGGGACCAGTTCAAAGCACCGGCGGGGCGCGAAGGCAAGGGCGAGGCATCAGAGCCTTATGCCTGGCTCACGCCTGAGTTGGCGCTGGACGTGCCGCGGGCAATCATCCAGAAGTACATCAAGCACCCCAATGCCAGCGCCATCCTGCACGCCCATGCGTTCGTCAGGACCATTATCTTCGCCATGTTCTTCCAGGCACGGCGCCTGGGGGTGTTGCCACCGGCTGAAATGCGCTGGCTGCGGTTCTTCGACCGGGACATGTGGTATGCGCTGCAGACGATCGGCCGCCAGGCGGGGTTCCCGGAGGCGCCGGGCATCCTGTCGCACTTCCTGTATGAGTGCAAAGCGGGGGTTTCACTGGCCGAGCCGCAGCTGGACAAGGCCGTCAATGGCCTTGAGTTGGCCATGGGCGTGTACAAATACTCCGATGCCGACCGCAAGCGCTATGAGGCGCTGGAGCAGGAACAGCATGCGGCGGCCTTGGTGGCAGCACGTGCCGAATCGGCGCAGTGAATTAGCGAGCGCGAGCACAGCGAGTGGCATGAGGGTCGTCTGAAAAGATGGCCCTTTTTTGTTTTTTTAGTGCCTTTGTTTGCTTTTTTGTTAGAATACGATCGTATTGGATTCTTAATATGGATATCGAATCATGAGTGGTGTGATTGCAAGACCTGTCGCCATGCTGGCGGCGCTTGCGGCGGGCATTTCAGTTGCCCATGCCGCCCCGACGCAGACGACGGACCTTTCTTCCTTCATCACCGCTCAGGCTGCTGCGCCAGGAAATCCTGCGCAGCAGGAGCTCGATGACCTGACTGCGCAGCGGGTATCGCGCTACGGCCGTATCGTCAGTGCCCAGCCTGTGGGCCTGGGTGGCCTGACCGCCTGGACCGTGGAGAAGAATGGCCACCAGGTGGTGTTGTTCAGCACCCCGGACTCGGCGGTGCTGTTCACCGGTGTCGCCTGGAATGCCGCGACCGGTGCCAACATCTCCGATGCCTTCCTGCCGGGTGTGGCCAAGGCCGTTACCCCGCCGCCGCCAGCTGCCGCAGTGCCTTCTGCCCCGGCCGCTGCGCTGATGTCCCCGCTGGAAACCGCGAACGTGCGGCAGGCGGCGGCCATGGACGGCAACTTCAAAGGCGCCATTCCGGAGTCGATGAAAACGGTCGACTCGTTGGCAGGCATCAAGGAAGGCAAGGGCAGCATTGGCGATACTGTCTACATCATCATCGACCCGCGCTGCCCGTTCTGCCGGGAGGCGTACAACTTAACAAGGGCATACGCGGCAAAGGGCCACTCCATCAAATGGATTCCGTCCGCCGCGTTGGGCAACCCGGAAGACGGCGTGCCGCTGGCCGCCACGATTCTGCAGGCCAAGGACCAGAAGACCTTGGCGCGGGTGCTGGGCAAGCATGAGCAGATCCGCTCCGAGCCCTCGGCCCAAACCGTCGAGCAGCTGAGCACCAACCTGGCATTCCTGTTCGCCGCGTTCGAAAACAACGGCAAGGAACAAGCGGGTGTCCCGGCAGCCTTTTTCATCGATCACCGTACAGGGAAGCCAAGGATGATGACCGGCCTTTCGCAGGCGGTCGTGCTTGAAGACATCTTTGGGAAACTTTAAGGAGCAACGTCTATGAAAGCCAAAGCGGCGAACTTCGCGTTCGACCCCAGCCTTCGCATTTTCGGCTCGGGTGAACACCTGTTGGTGGTGTTCGACAGCCAGAGCCCCAATGACATGCAGCGGGCCGCGCGTACCGTGCGTATTCCCAAGGCATTCGAGCAGCTCTGGCTGGACGTGAGCGGTTTCGACTCGGCCGAAGACGAAGGCCACCAGCGCTCGCTTCGCGGTCGCGTCAGCCTGGTAACCCAGGACGATGCTGGCCTTCAGGTCAGCCATGAGCTTGCGACGTTGCAGTTGGTGTTCCACGCCGAGGCCGACCGCAAAGGTACGCTGACCCACATCGACCCGGCGCAGGTCGCCTACACGGTGCGCCAGGCGCTGTCGGAGTGCCTGGGTGAAGCACTCAATGAATGCTTTCAGCGCGGTGAGGTGCAAGCGGCGGGCGTGTTGCCGGAACCTGTGCACGCCGTGCCGTTTACCGCCTCGCAGTACCCAGGCGCTGCGGCCCAGCCGTCGCGCAAGGCGCTGCGTGAGCAGGCTGCCAATGATGCCGAGCGCCAGGCCAGGGCGCGCAAGCGCAAGACAGTCATGGCCTGGGTGCTGCCACCGGTGCTGGTGATCGCTGCCCTGGCGACGATTTCGCATCTTGCTTCCCTGCAGTCCCCGATTGAAAATGCTGTCGCGCAACAGATGGCCAATGACCCTGAGTCGATCAAGGCACAGGTGGAACTGACCAAGCAGACGCTGCAATCCATGGGGCTCGACCCTGGTCAAGGCGGAGACCTTGGGTGTCTGGCGCCGCAATGATGGGTGCGGCTTACATCTTCGCGGCCATGCAGTTGCCGATGGAGGCTCTTTTCCAGGATTGGAACTGAGAGCAGGCGGGGCTCACAAGGCCCTTGGCTGCTGTCCTGCTTGATGGGGCGTTACGCCCTTTCGAGCACTTGAAGACTATTTTGGATTGGAGAACCTTAGGTATCTATATGCGACCAGCGAATGAAGTTAAAGATGGGGCTAAATTGTTGTCGCTTGCCCAAGGCCTGAGGTCGCTGCTGGTCCCCTCGCCGGATGTTCTGGCAGACACCGTCAAAGAGTTGCACCCGCTGGTCAACTTGTCCGACAAGGTGCTGCCACTGAAGTCGTATTTCAACATGGTCCAGGATATTCAGCGGGCCAAGCACACCCAGGCTGCCCTGCGCGCCGCCGGCGAGCCGATGAGCCGCGAGGTGATTCAGCAAGGGGTGTCGCGCAAGTTGTGCACTGAAGACATTTTCATGGTGGCCTGTTCGTTCCTGGAAGTGGAAATCGCCAAGCAGGGGTCGGTGTACTACCTGAGCGGTGAATCGCCTGATTTCAAGGAAACCAAGAAGAACCGAAACCCGCTTGACCTGTCTGATGAGGTCGTACTGAAGAACCTGTCCAGCGGGCTGGCCCGGCCGGACACTGATCGCGGGGCCGTGGAGCGAGGGCAAATCGACAGTGGTTTCAACCACTTGGTGAAGTTGAATCAATTGCATAACCTGATGGTCGAATCCGTGCGCCTGATGAAGGCGGATGAGCGGCTGACCAAGGTCGATATTCGCAAGAAGTTCAGCATTTCGCACACCGATTACGAGCGCATGATGTCGATGGCGCGCCGTTCGGGGCTTATATCCTTCCGCAACCGCAAGAAGGACCCGTCGAACTCCTACACCCTGCGCAATGACAACCATGAGCGGGTGTCGGAACATGCCAAGAACTTTGGCCATACGCCGCAGAAGATGCTGAACAAGATTCTGGATGACTTCTTCGGAATGCTGGACAAGCGCAAAAAACACGAGGGTTGATGGAGATGGGTATTCAGGGCCATAAGGATGGCGGGCCGGCAATCAGTGCAGAAGATAGGGGGCGTGTGGCGCGAGCTGCCAAGCAGGTAGTGGCCTACACCAACTTTCTTCGCTGGGCTGCGAACTTCAAGCGGGATGAAGTGCTGAATCACCCCAATCATGAACGTGTGATGCTGCTCTCACCGATGCAAAGTGGCCGTTTCAGCTTTGCGGTCGATGACGCTACCCTTTATGTAGGGGTTCAGCCATTCGAGGCGGCCTGGGTTGCGTTCATGCCGTTCCAGGCCGCCTACATTTCCGATCGCCTCTACCTCTCGGTCGAGGCGGTCAGCCTGATGGATGCTCGCATTCCTGCCTTGTCCCTCGGGATTTTCGTCGATGAAAGCAGCAAGCGTGCGCTCATGGCATCGGCCCGCGAGGTCCGGTTCGTGCAGGTAATCGTGCGCGATGGGTATGTCGTTGAGGTGGGCGAACCGATTGGCGAGCCTGTCGAAATACGCCAAGGCGATGTCGTGCAGCAATTGAAGGAACGCCAGCAGGCGAGAATCAAGCAGCAAGACATGGGTCGCTTCTTCTGATCGCACTCAAGCCGATTTTCAAAGTAAGGACACGCGCATGACCAAGTTCAAACTCATTCTGCCCATGCTGGCTACCGTCGCGATGGCGGGGTGTGTAACCACTGAGCGGATGCCCGATGGCACCACCAAGATTCGCTTCTCGGATGAAACTACCAGTTCGTTGGCATCGCTGGTGCCCACCAGTGTCGCTACCGGCATGGCGGGCGGGGGTGGCAGCGGCCTGGACCTGATGCCCACCAGAAGCCCGCTTAACAGTGGCCAGTTCCTGTATTTCGCCGGCCAGTACGACTATGAGTGCGCGGCTGCGTTGCTCTACAGCGCGAAATCCAGCCAGCCGATGGACACGCAAACCAGCAATACCTGCCGTGACCGCTACTTCAGCAGGCAGCAGGCCCTCAAGATGGCTGGCAAACCCTACAACAGGGCCGCTCCTGCTTACGATGCAGCCAATCCGCCGCAAGCCTACTGGGCACAGATGACGGGGCAAACCATCAGCCAGCTGGCCGGGACGGGGCAGTTCGCGACCCGTTTCACCGGGCTGCCGCGTGTGGGTAGCGATGGCCAGATCACCATGGTGGTGGGCTTCCTCGGCGCAGGCCGGGGGCAGGATGTCGCCTTGGCGACGACGCCTATGCGTACCCCGGTCGTGATCAACGATGCCGGTTTCGAGGCGCAGATGCGCTCGAAGGCTGCAAGGCTCAACACCAAGGTCGGCGACATGAGCACCTGCGATGCGGTGCTGGCCTACAATGGCGCTGTCGACAAGGGGCGTAAGCCTGCGAACGTTTCAGCGCGGGACTATTCCCGTTATGAAGTGCGATTCACGGTGGCTTCGATGGGGTGCAAGAACAGCCTGTACGAGTTCAAGAGCGCTTCGCAGCAGGCTGCTGCGCAGTGAGGCGAAGCCTAGGCTGAGCCCTAATGCTGTTCACTTAAGTACGATGTGACATTGTTGGGGCTGCTTCGCAGCCCATCGCAGGCAAGCCAGCTCCCACAGGGAACTGCAGCGCGACTGCTGGCACGGTTCCCTGCGCGACAGCGCAGCCCGTAGGGCTGGGTAGGCTCTCATCGAACAAATCGCAAATATCTGATTTAACAGAGAATCCTTGTAGGAGCGGGCTTGTCCCGCGAAGCAGGCGACGCGGTGTATGGCACCGGCTGCGCCGGTGTTCGCGGGGCAAGCCCGCTCCTACAGGGCATCGCGGCGCGGCTGCTGGCACTGTTCCCTGCGCGACAGCGCAGCCCGTAGGGCTGGGTAGGCTCTCATCGAACAAATCGCAAATATCTGATTTAACAGAGAATCCTTGTAGGAGCGGGCTTGTCCCGCGAAGCAGGCGACGCGGTGCATGGCACCGGCTGCGCCGGTGTTCGCGGGGCAAGCCCGCTCCTACAGGTAATTGCGGCGCGCTTGCGAGCAATGGTTCCTGCGCGACTGCGCAGCCCGCAAGGGCTGGGTGATCTCCTACAGATACAGCGCAAACTTCGAGAATTTCGCGGTCCTGTAGGAGCTGGCTTGCCTGCGATGGGCTGCGAAGCAGCCCCAACAATGTCACATCGCGCTTAAGTGAACAGCATTAGGACTCAGTCCGGTCTTTTTATGCCCGTTATCACGGGGCCATGTTCCAGGCATCGTCCGCCGCTGCCACCGATTCATCGATGCCGGTGCGCTGCAGGTCGGCCGCATTCAGCCAATCCTGGCTGAGGTTGGCCTGCTGGGCCGCATGCTCATGGGCGAACTCGCGCTGCACAATGGCGTCTTCCAGCATGCCTACCAGTGCCGGGGTTGCCGCGCCATATTCGCCGAGCAACGTTCGCGACGCTTCAGGTGGGAGCTGATTGATGGCGCTGCGCAGCTCTTGGCCGTGTTCCGCCAGGGCGGGTTGCTTGGCGATCACGATTTCCGTGGTTTGGGACGGGAATACGGAGGCGGTGAAGCTCTGGAAGTCCTGTGCGTTTGGCATATGGCGTGTCGTCCTTTACAGGCTGTAATCGTCGAGCCCCTCGCTGCGCGGCAGCGTGGGGCTGTTGTAGCGGGCGAGCGTCTTGTCCAGGTCGGCGGCCAGGTAGGTGCGTTCACTGTCGCGCAGGGTGCGTTGGATGAACGTATCGTCCGACGTGCAGGCGGCTACCTGGTCGCGCATGCTTGCCAGCAAGCCTTCGCGGTCGCCTCGCGAGCCTGGGCTGTTGTCGATCGCTTCGTAAGCCCCTTGCAGCGCTTGGTGCAGGCCGCGCTCTGCCTCAGGCTTTTCAGCCGGGCCTGCCGCTTCGAAGGCCACGGTACTGATGACGGCCTGGTGGATGGCCGTGAATGCGCTCACCTCGGCCTTGCGGCTCTGCATGACCCGGTCGGATTTCAAGGTATGGGGCGGTGTGTTGCGCAGCCATTGCGCCTCGTGTTCAGCGAGGGTGTCGATGGTCTGGCGGATTTTTTGGCCGTCAGGGCCGCCGCGCAGGGCGGCTTGCGCAACATGCTCGAAACTGATTGCCGGGTTGCCTGAGGTTTCAATGGCTTTCTGTTGCATGAGCCCGGCGCCGATCACGAATCGGCTCGCATCGCGTATTGATAGCTGCATCTAAGTCCGTCATTTCTCACAGGGCGTGAACGTGCCCGATTCAGTCGGTTTTGGCGCCTTCCGCATGGCTGTACTCCATTCGCGCGCAAGGGGCAGGAAGCCTGGCTGGGCCTGCGCTGGCGTGCGTGGAGTGATTCTTCGCGAACCCTGGGTTCGCCTGTACAAGTGACCATAGCATTTCTATTGTCTTTTTTCTTGTGCTTGAGTTTGATAAATCATTTTTTTACTCGATTAGGGTATGCCTGGCATCCCCCGGACCTGTGCGTCCAGTTCTGCCGCGCCGTGATAGGTCTTGAGCTTTAAAAGCCCGTAAATCGGGTATGAATCGGCCATTCGAGCGTTTGCGGCGCCTGGTTTGCAAACTGGCTTTAGCGGTCGTTTTTGTCCGAAAAAACGGCATTTCTAGGGCCGCCAGTGGCCTGCATGGCCGATGATTCGGCGGTTTCTGGGGGCTTCCAGGGGTATCTGAATAGAGCGCTTCGAGACGTGCGAGGTCTTTTAGTCAGCCTATTTTTTGCATGTTTTTCGCGCTTTTTTAGCTGATTTATCAGCGTTTTTAGTGCTTGTATGATGATTTTAGGATAGCGGCTTACAACGTTGTTTAACGAGCCTGAGGGGTGGGGCAAAGGGTTTTGTTAGTTTTCTTTCGTAACATTTTTTTGATAAATTGGCGTTATCTGGTTAACATTGGCCAGCCTTATCCATCCATCGGCTCATGCCTTGGCGGGATACCGTGCTCGAGCTCGAACGCATTCATGTGCAGGCCGTCACCTGCCGTGGGCGCTTGAGCCAACTCAAGGACGACGGAGCATTCCAAGGGGAATTCGTCGCGAACGATTTAGATCAACCGTCCGCAACTCGATTCAGGTAGGTACTCTCAATGGCTCAAATGCCGTTCTCCCCGTGCAGCGATGCAGGCAGCTGTTCTGACCAGTCAGTCGAGATGCTAACTCGGATATTCGGCCCGGTTATCACTTCCTTGGTCAAAGGCACTGACCCCAACGGGGTGGAAGCAAGCGCGAACATCCTTGCCACCATGTTCGGCTTTTTCAACAGCGGGATCCTGATCATCGGCTCCCTCATCGTTTCCTATGTCGCGGTGATGGGCGTGTTGAACACCGCCAACGACGGTGAAGCGATGGGCAAGGGCTGGTCTTCGCTCTGGACGCCGGTTCGGATCGTGGCCGGCGGTGCGGTGCTTTTGCCGACCACCAGCGGTTTCTCTTTCATTCAGCTGATCGTGCTGATGTGTTCGCTGTGGGGAATCGGTTTTGCCAATGGTACCTACAAGGCTGGCATGACCATGGGGGTGCTGTCGCCGGACGGTATCGTTCAAGGGGTCAATGCGCCGGGCAACTTCTACGGCCTGCGTGATTTTGCCCGGCAGTACGTGGCGGCCGCCTACTGCGCCCATGCTGCGAACTCGATCTACGCCGACAGCACCGGGGCCGACAGGCCCGAGGTTGGCGCAGGCAGCAGCGGCAGCTCGGCGGCGTCCGAGCCCGACAAGAACACCGTGGTCGATGGGCGTCGGGAGATGACCTTCTACCTCATGGACCGCAACGGGCAGACCAACCTGGCCGGTGGTGCGCCGATCTGCGGCACCGTCACGTTAGCCAGCTACGAGGCCCAGACCAAGGACGAGCCGATTCCGCAGGCGCTGGAGCAACTGCGCGCCAACGTCCAGACCGTGAAGATCAATGCCGCGACGCAAATGATGAGGGAGCTGGATGTTTGGGTTAACGCCTGGCCGGCGACCCTCAATGATGCAGGGTGGGAAAACGTCAAGTCCGCCAACTTCAACACGATTGTCGACAAGTGGGAAAAGCAGATCGTCACCCAGCTCTCCAGCCAGGTGGATGCAGGGCAGAACGGCGTTGACAATGGCCTGAAAGCCTTCATTGATACGTTGACCGAAGACGGCTGGGCGGCAGCCGGTGGCTGGTTCCAGCGCGTAGGCATGGTCCGTGGGCAGATCGCCGGGGTGCTGGCCGAATCGGTGGGCACCGTTGGCGCCCCTTCGCTGTCTGGCTTGCCTGCGGACTCGCGTGCCACGCTGTTGGTCAACAGCGTGACCACGGTCACCGAGGCGGTCAACAAGAAGGCGGAAGAGAGCTCGGACTATTCCACGTCCAGACAGGTCAAGGCCGACGACCTTGCCAGCCTCATTCCCAAGGACCCCAAGAGCGATATCAACCTGGGCTCCCTGAAGTCGGACATGGACGCCAAGATGTCGTCGTACGTCAATGGCTTGATGCTGAACGTGGTAGAGATCGCGACCGGCGCCGGCAGCAACGGGCAGACGCCCCTGTGCGGAACCGCAGGGCAAATGGGGGGCTCGCTCAATCGCATGAAGTGCGTGGGTGATTACCTGAGCGTTGCGCGTGCAAGCATCATGGTGGCCGATGTCGCGATCAAGACTGCAGCCACTGCGGTGCGGGTGATCGCGGGTACGCTTTCGTCGATCAAAGGGCTGGGTAACGGCCTGGACTTGGACAAGATCGTGACGCCGCTGTGGGAGTGGGTGCTGGAAGTGCCGATCAAGCAGCTTGCGCTGATGGCCAACTACATCGAGCCGATGGCGTTCTACTTCGCGGTGTTCCTGCCTAGCCTGCCCTACACGATTTTCATGATCGTCTTCGTCGGCTGGCTGCTGGCGGTGTTGCAGTCGATCATCGCCGCGCCGCTGTGGGCGGTCATGCACATGACGCCGGACCGCACGTTCGTAGGCTCCCAGACCCAAGGTTACCTGTTGCTGCTATCGCTGTTCGCCCGTCCGGCGCTGGCCATTCTCGGGCTGTTCGCTGCCGTGCTGGTGTCGGACCCGGTGATCGACTACATCG
Source organism: Pantoea sp. Tr-811 (assembly GCF_011752535.1). Lineage (NCBI taxonomy): Bacteria > Pseudomonadati > Pseudomonadota > Gammaproteobacteria > Enterobacterales > Erwiniaceae > Pantoea > Pantoea sp. Tr-811. Next base: position 32,416 of record NZ_VWXJ01000009.1, on the reverse strand, counting down.
CTAAGGGCTTCTTCGCGATGCGAGGGGCGGTGGTGACGTCATCGGGTGGCGTTGGCGCGATTTCGGAGTTTCTGACCTTCGCCTGGTGGTTCATGGTGTTCGGCCTGACCCTGCTGCCGGTGTTGTACATGACCTTCGGCCTGCCGCAGACCTTGCCTGACCAAGTGCTGCGCTGGATCGGCGCCGGGGTCAGTGACCTGGGTGAAACCAGTGCCGTTGGCCAGATGCGAAGTGGCGTGACAGAGGCGGCAGGCAGCATTCGCGGCGGTACCGGCATGCGCCTGGGGGGCGGCAAGGGCAAGCTGCCACCGCCGGATGGCACCTCGCCGGGTGGTGGCGGTAAAAAAGGCGGCGGGCCACGTGGCGGTTCGGATGGTGGCGCGGCGTTGCTCAGTGCCAACAACCAGGGCGCTGGCGGCGGTGGCGGCCAGGACTCCGGCGCCAAGGCGGAGTCCAAGGACAAACGTACCCTCGGCGAAAAGCGCGTTGATGCTGCAGGTGTGGCGTTGGGCCGGGCGATTACCGGCGGCGCGTCATCCACCGCCAGGGCCATGCGCAACGTGGGCGGTGCCGCGCTTTCGGCAGGGCGTGCCGGTGTGGAGTCTTACCGCGAATCGGGCTCGGCCTCCATGGGCGGGCGGATGCGTGATGCGGTAACCAATGGCGCGCTGACGGCCGGTGCGGGGCTGGCATCGGCCGGGCTTGCGGCCGGTGCTGATTTCAAGCAGGCCTACTCGACGGCCAAGTCCGAGGGCAAGGCGGCTTACAACGAAGGTGCCGATGCGCGTATTCAGGCGTACAAGGAGTCGCTCAGCGGTGGCGCAGCGCCCGCCGGGAGCGACGCGGCCGCACAGCAGCCTGAAACGCAATCGCCAGGTGGCCCTGGCCAGGACAGCAGCGTGAAAGATGCCCAGTTCAACGATGCAGGGTTGCCTGCCGGCGCACGCTCGGCGGGTAACCAAGGCAGCGATGACGAGGGGCGATAAGCCGGGGCGGTCTGGTGCCGCACCTGAGCTGGCACTGAGTGGAGGTCGTTGCCGTTTGGGCGTCGCCCGGTGGAGTGGGAATTTTCCGCCTCGCTGGCGGTCTTGGACGATGACGCGCAATGGTGTACGCATCTTGATACGCGACTCGGATCGCTTGGCGGAGGTTTCGTATGGATGAGAATCAACTGGAAGACCAGCTTCGACGGCTGCTTACCGGGCTGGCTGACCAGGCCATCGTGCGCGGTGAGCAGTTCATCTACGACGGCGGCGAGCTGTATGCCGACGATGTGGCGGATATCGGGCTGGTGGCGGTGCTGTGCCTCGCTCAGGCGCTGTCGGTACGCGCCGGGTTGGGTGGGTTCGGTTATGCGTTCCAGCTGGCTGCGCCGGCCAATCCGATTTTCCCGATTCATGCCCGCCGGCCCCAGGTGCTGCCGGAATTTTCCAGGGTCGCGCCTTTTGTTTCTGCCGTCTTCCATGCTGAAGTACTGGATGCCAGGCAGGACCTGACGCTGCTTTACCACGCTGCCGCACAAGGGCTTGCGCAAGGCGACGAACCTGTCGGTGATTAGCCGCTGCGGCCCCGCCCTATTAACGTGAGAGAAGGAATTTCCTATGCAGGATGAAAACTACTCGGGCGAGGAAGCTGGCCCTGCAATCGAATTGCCACCTGGCGTATTTCCTCCGATGCCGGGTTACACCCACAAGGACCTGCTGGCCGTTGCCGACGCGCGCATAGCGCGCCTGCTGTCGGCGCAGGGGGTAGACCCGGGGTTGATACGCGAGACGCTGATCGCGCTGAGCAGCCACCTGAATGCCGACTTCGAGAATGAAGGTATCCAATACCTGATTTCCACCTGCCATCAACAGCCCGCTGACGACCCAACCCTGCATGACAACAACATCAGGCATGTTGCGGAAAAGGTTGGCGTCATTGCGCTGAACGCAGCGGCCGACTCCCTGGGTGGGTCACCCTTGCTGGAGCTGGGCAAAGGCTTTTATGAAACCTTCATGTACCAGGCGGGAGAAGCCGTTCGCGATCATGTGTTGACGCTGAACCAGGCCTGACCGCGGCGATCGTTCATAGGGATATGAAATGAGTGACTTGCATATCACGGTGTACCTCGACGGTACGCGCAACAACAAGGACAACGATGCCCCCGAGGGTGCCCACACCAACGTTGCGCGGCTGTATGACCTCGATACCGCCCAAGGCACCAACCTTGCCCGCAACTCAGGGGGCAAACCGCAACAGTACGACGCCAGTGCGCGCTCTGGTCAATCGGAGAAAGTCTACATCGACGGCGTTGGCAGCCAGAAGAACAACCCGCTGGGCATGGTTTTCGAAGGTGCGACCGGGGCCGGTGGCCAGAGCCGTATCGAGCAGGCCTATGACACGCTTGTCGCCTTCCATAACAAGTACCCCGACCTGGCCGTCGATGTGAATGTGGTGGGTTTCAGCCGGGGAGCGGCCCAGGCCCGGGCGCTGGCCAACGTATTCATCGACCGTGGCGTGCCGATGCTGGACAGCCAGTTCCGGGTGACGGATCAGTACCTGATTCCACCCGGCCAGCCCCATGTCAACAAACTGGGGATCTTCGACACCGTCGCCTCGTTCGGCAATGCGAAAACCGACACGCACTTGAACAAGAACCTGGAGATCAGCGGGAACATCGATTCGACCACCCACCTGGTGGCGATGAATGAGTACCGAGACACCTTCCCGTTGACCAGTGCCTTGCGCAATGACGACAACTCGCGGATCGAAGAGTTGAAATTCGCCGGTGCGCATTCGCAGGTGGGTGGTGGCTATAAGCACGATGTGCTTGCCGCCGGCCCGCTGGCCGTGATGTACGACCGCCTGCAGACCGCCGGCATCGAAATGCGGCCGATGCTGCCCGAAGACGTGAAGCGCGTTGAACAGTACAACGTGTTGATAAAGGACCCCGCGCAGTTGCAGGAAGCGCTGATCGATTCGCGCCTGTCCAAAGGTAACGATGCCTTCCAGCGAAGCGCTGATGGCCAATACACGGTCGTCGATAACGCGCCGTTTCCTTTCGAGCGTGCCACGTTCAACTATCGCGATCGGCAGACCCGGCCCTTCCAGCACGAAGTTGAAGGGCGCAGGGTCATTTTCGAGAATGACGATTCGCTTTCCAGGCCTGCCATCCAGCGCATGGGTGAGAAGGCGGGCCAATGGCTCACCGGCTGGGCCAGCAAGCTGGTCAACGGTAAGCCTATGGTCGTCGAGCCAGGGCCGAGCCTGAATGAAGCGATGGCCTCCAGGTCGCAGGACTACGAGGCCCAGGCCGCACAACGCCAGGCCGCGGTGCGCGAGCAGGTTGCGCAACTGTCGGCTTCGTTGGCCGACTCCAAACCCAACAAGGCTTACCTCGAAGGCCTGGCGCTCGAACCGGTGCCTGTGCCTGTGCCTGGCGCTGGCCCTGCGCCCCGGCCCGTGAAGCCGCCCAGCTATGCGGTGGTGCGTATCGACCCCGAAGGCTCGGCGGCATTCAGCGACCTGGGCTTCGAATACGAGGCCAGCCGAATCGTCGCCGATGCGGCGATCGGCGCCCTGGCCAGAGCCCCCTTGGGGGTCGATGACCCGTTCCTGCTGCACGACACCAATGGCAACGTCGTGGGTACGCTGGAGGCGGTGCACGAGGTGCCTGCATTCGACGCCGAGCGTGGCGTGCAAATTGCGATCAACCTACAGAACGTGGACCCGGCGGCGCAGGCAGGCGTGCTTTACGATGGTTTCAAGCAGGCCTCCGAGTGGATTGCCGAACGCCCACAAGGCACGCTGAAAGACCAGTACGAAGTATCAGGCGTGGATGGCAAGCCCGCGGTTAAAGCAACGCTGGCCAACCCGGCCGTTCCCGAGCTGCAGAAGGCCGTTGCCTGGGAAGCGCCAGAGCCCTGAGTTGGCTGGGCTGGCGCCGAAACATGGTTTCGCACGTACCGGCGGTAACGCTTTTGCGCCCGCCATTGCTTAGAATGCACCCATTGCCGACGAGGGTCGGTCAGTCAATCCGTAAGGGCACAAGATGAAAATCCACAAATACCAGCCAGGCACTTTCATCGAGATCGATGACATGGCGGGTGGGCGCCGCGTGGCAATGGTCTGCAAGGACGGCGTGACGTTTTGGGATTTGCTCGACCCGGCACTTTGCACGCCGTTGACCATTCATCCGTCCATGAACCCGCAGGAGCTAGGCAGCCTGGTGACGTTCAGCCAGGGCAGGGGATTGGCCAAGGCCACCCAGGCGCTGGTCGCGCACCTGCGCGCCGCAGGAGACCAGCGCCTGGATCACGACCCACTGTTCGTCATGCGGGCGCTGTGGTTCGTGGCGAAGCGTGCGAGCCCTGCGCAGGCTGTTCCCGACGCCGCGACGCTGGTATGGGCCTGCGAACAGGCCCAGGCCCAGGCGCAATCGGCGGCACGTATTCACCAGCTTGCCGGGCAGTATTGCGCGGGCTGATCTACGCGCCCTTCGATCAGTCTGGGCTCGGTGCCTGCGGGCTGGCTTGCTTTGCCAGTTGGCGCTCATGCAGCGCCGCATAGCCATCGACGGTGGCGCGCAAGGTTTCGAGGGCCTGCCTGGAGGTGGCGCCAGGGCTGTGCTGGGCCAGCGCCTGGTACACGCTCTGGGCGTCTAGCTGGTGGGCACCGAAGGCTTCGTCCAGGGTTGCCTGCTCCACGATTTGCCAGTCCACCTGGGTGGCCAGGCCATCACCCACAGCGGCAGCCGCATGCTTGCCGAACAGGTAGGCCGCGCCGGCCTTCGCTTCGAGCCCTGGCAACGCTTCAATGCGTTCGCGCATCTCATCCTGGCGGGCCCGCCGCTCGACCGCTGCAGTCGGTGAGGCCAGCTCCATCAACAGCTCGCCCACATCGGTGAAGCCTTCACTGGCGAAAATCTGCGCAACCTTGCTTGAGCGTGCTTCAGCCCTTGGCAGGAACACTGCCACGCTGTTGTCGTAAGGCTGCGGCAGGTCGCCCCAGTAGTGGGTGGCCTTGAAGTCGCGCAGCGCATCGAGCGCTTCGGAAAAGAACACATCCTTGGCGACGGCGTAGATGGCGTACTCTTCGTTCAATTCGCTGGCGGCCTGGGCATCGAGGCCGTAGTGCACGAGGCGACCTTGCAGTGAAACAGGTTGCTGCAGTTGCCTGGCGATATGCTGGGCCGCGACGAAATGGTGGGAACCGCCGCTGTTGGCCAGGTACAGGCCATCGTCCCAGGCATACTGCACCATGAAGTCGCTGGTGCCGTGAACGATGCCGATTTCCGGCCAGCGCAGGTTCTGCGCAAGCCCCTCCTGGCTGATGTCCTGGGTAAAGGCCTGGCAGGCCTGTTCTGCCATCTGCTGCAGGGAGAAAAAGCGCTGCAGCTCGGACTTCGATGCAGCCAGGCCGGTCACGTCGGTGATGTCGAAGGCAAATGCGGGTGTGGTTTCGGTGCTGCCCAGGCGGGCAAGCGCCGGGATGTGCCGATGCTCGCTCTGGTAGTGGCCGTCGCTGGCGCGCCAGCCGCGCACGTCACCGTTGGTTTCGCTGCCTTGGCTAGCACCGATCCGCTGCGACCATTCATGCCAGCGGACCACGCACGATGACGCGATGACGGCCGGGGTGTCGTCCACCCGTGCCCGAATGTTCGGTGTATCGGCGATGACCCGGCGCAACCGGGCGGGAATGCCCAGGTCATCCTTGACCGTTTCCAGAAACTTCGCAGCCAGCGTTCTGAAACTCATGGCGTGACTCCCTTCAGTGCCTGTAGGTACGTGGGGTGTTACTGGGTGGCGCGCTTGACTGCATCCGCGGCTTCGCGCGCTGTGCGCTTGATGGTCTTGGCTACCGTGCGCATGTTGTTGGCGCAGCTGATGTAGGTGTCGCCGCCATCGGCATACAACGAAAGGTCGTGGTTGCCGACTTCCTTGCGGTAATCACCCAGGTCGTCCTTGGGGATGTCGGCCAGCTTGGCGACGGCCTGAATGCTTTCGCCGGTGAATGCCCCGGCATAGGTGTCGAAGTCGCCTTCGCCATTGGAGCCTGGGTGCATCGACAGGCGGGTGATCGAGCGGCCGTAGACATCCAGTGCATTCGGTACGGTGTACTCACCGTCGGACAGGTCCGATGCCTGCACGATGGCTTTGCCGTTGGCCGCCTTTACCAGTGCTTCGAATTGTTCCGGGGTGACGCTGCGCTCGCAGGTAAGCACCTGGGCGAGGCGGGCGTTGGCTTCGGACGGGTCCACTTCCGCTGCCTGGGCCGTGGCGCAGGTGAGGGAAACCAGCAGGGGAATCGCGAACTGCAATGCTTTCATGCGTCAAATCCTTCCTGGATGACAAAGTGCTATCAATTTTGCTTGTTAGAAAAATGTTTTTTGGATGCTGTGAGTGTGCGCCACGCCTCGCGCTTGGTCAAGTGAGCGGCTGTGCAGGGCGGTGAGTGAAACCTTGACGGGCAAAGGCCTCAACTACATACTCACCATCCATATCAACATTTTTCTAACAGGCTGATTTGATAATCAGCAGGATGTTGGACGCTGTTGTCAGGCTTGGGCCGCAGTTGGCTGCGCCAGGTGTTCTGAGCCTGTTCGTTCAGCTGTCCCTTACAAGGAGTTTTTCAGGCATGTCCTACCCAATACCTCCACTTGCCGTGGGGCCGGGCCAGAGGGCGGTGGCCGATCGCCGCGTCGCCTTGTGGCTGCTGGCGGTACCGCTGATGGGGGTGCTCATCGCTTTCGCGATTGCGGTGGTTGCTACCGCGATGGGGGAGATGCCCAAGGGCTCACCCCGTTTCTACGCCGCTGCGCTGTCTTTTTCCGCCTTGCTGCTAAGCGTCATGCTGTTGCCGGCCTACCTGCTCAGCCTGGGCTGGTTCGCCTGGTGGACCCGTGGCGGTGACCTGCGCCGCCTGCGCCTTGGCTTGTGGATCGCGCCGCTGGTGGCGCTGTTGTTCGCCTGGTTCCCGGCCACCCTTTTCCCTGGGCTGAAGCCGCTGGGCCAGGAGGCCATCGATCCTTTGCGTATCTATTTACTGGCGGGCATGCTCAGCTTGGTGTTGGGGTATGCCTGGTCGGTCATTGTTTTCGTGATTCTGCGGTATTGGAGAAACGTATGAGCACCCTGATCGCCACCCCCCGCAGGCGGCTGCTGCCGTTGGTACTGGCCGCATGGTCTGCAGCACTCGCCCCACAGGCTTTTGCAGGGTTCGAGCTGGTCGAAAGCCCGGCAGCACCGGTTCCCTATGTGTCGTCCTCGCCCCAGGGCCAGGACACTGCGCACATGCAGCAGACCATCAATGCGCTCAATGCCGAGATCCAGAGCCTGCGAGTTCGCTTGGCGGCCGCGGAAGCCGATGCCAATGGCAGCCGCCAGGAGCTGCTGGCCATCCGGGCGCGGCAGGAGAACATCCAGTCTTCGATCAACCAGATGACCCTCAACTTCGCGTTCGGCCACTCACGTTTCAGCCCCGGCCGCGAAGACGGCGACGTGCTGGTGCGCTCGGCCCGGGATGCGCTGCAGGTCAGGATCGTCGGCTACACCGATGGCGTCGGCACGGTGGAGGCCAATCGTCGCGTGGCGTTGTTGCGGGCGCAGGCGGCGAAGACATACCTGATTCGGCGTGGTATCGCGGCTGCAAAGATCAGTGCCGAGGGCCAGGAAGGGCACTACATCGCCTCGAATGACACGGCAGCCGGGCGTGCTACCAACCGCCGTGTCGAGTTCGACTTTTTCGGCCAGTACCATGCAAGCGCGGCCCCCGCGCAGTAACCGCGAGGGTCGCGCCCGGGGTCAGGCCTGCAGGCGCATGTTGTCGAGGAACAACCGGGCCTCGGCGGCGGCGGCGATGGTGGCGTCGGCAGGTGCCTCCCAGGCTACGCCGTTGTAACGCAGGCTGTAGCTTTCGCGGCAGGGGTGGAAGCTGATATGAGCCCAGTCGATGTTTTCACTGCCGGCCCACTGGCCAAGAATTTCCGACCTCGCGGCACTGGCTGCACGACGTTTTTCGATCTGCCCAACCACGTTGGCGAACAGGCGAAGGTTTTCCAGGTCGATGCTGACCGAGGCTGGGCCGATGTTCAGCACACCGCCCTGGTCGTCGGGCGTGGGGTGAAATGCACAGTGAAACTGATGGGTCATGGGTACATCCTTGAAGTTAGGGCATGCAAACATGCAAACATGAACGGCTACAGCTTGGACCTTCAAGTAGGGCCAAGTTCAGTCTAGTCGAGCCGCCAAGAGGTAGTGGGACCATGTATTCACGGTATGAACTGGAAGCTTTCGTGGCGCAGGCCATCAGTGGCGATATCCTTGCCCAGGCAGGGGGCGGTTTCGTCAGCGTGATGGCGAACAGCGCGCCGGCTATCCAGAAAGACATTCCGGTCGCGTTCGAGATGTACACGCTGCTCGAACACTTTCTGAAGTCATTGCCCATTCGCCAGGAAGCGCTCGGTTATGGCGCGCAGGTACTGGACCTGGAGCCGGGCATCGTGGTCGACCGCGATGGGCACAAGGTCATCGCACTGCTGCCGATCCAAGCCAACCAGCTGGCGGACGTGGCCTTCTGGCTGGCCGATGCATTGCCTAGCCGTGAGGTCAAGGCCATGCCTGGTATGCTGGCATTGATGTTCACCGTGGAAACCCATGATGATTCAAGGCATCTACTGCCCGAATGGATGGCAGCATTTTATGTCCAAGGCGAGGCAGGGCATTGTGTGCCCATCCTGGCGCTGAAGTCTGTATTGGAAGACGAGCGCTTCGGTGGGGACTGGGTAGCGGTTGCCGTACACCGGCTGGCTGAATTCGCCCTGCCGCAGGCCGATGCCCTGCAAGCAGCGGGCGCCGAGCTCAAGACCACCCGCTGAGGGCGCAATTCAAGGAGGTGATGCAATGGACCATAACTGGGGCGCAGGCCGGGGCAATGGCGGCCTGGACGGCGGGTACATCGGCTCGATCGACCACGCGATTTCCAACCTGCATGTCGGCCGCCGCCAAGGGCGCGAGGCTGGGCATCAGGAGGGCTTCGACGAGGGGCAGTCGCAGGGCTATGCGCAAGGTTGGGATGCCGGTGCGGCCTGTGCCAACGAAAAGCTCGCGCCCTTGAGGGCCTACGTTCGGCAGTATTTCGAGGAAGCCGTTGAGCTCAGGGCCGTCGTGCAGCGGCAACAAACGATGATCGACTTGATGTACGAGCAACTGTCGCAAGTGGCCAAGGCCAACGCGGCCAGGGCGGAACAGCAGGCCGATGCGTCCGACGGGGTGGCAGCACTGAAAAGTGCCAACCAGCTGCTGCAGGCCAGGGTCGATGTGATGGATGGGCATTTCAAGGCTACGGTCGAACAGTCCAATCTCAGAAGCGAGCAGTACCAGCGTACCCTCGTGTTCACCAGGGCGGTGCATGGCCTGTTGGAAGCGCTTACCGCAGGCGAGGGGCCGGATGCACAGCAGCTTCGTCAGCGCTTCGTGGAGCACTATCAGGCGCAGGTGGCCGCAAGCCTGCGCGATGGCGATATCCAGCTGCCACCGGAGCAGGATGTGGCCTTCGAGAAGCAACTGCCGGTGATACAGCAGTTCATCGTGCGCATGCAGCAGTCTGCTGCACCTGACGCGGACGTTGATAGCCCAGACCCAGCGCCCTAGGCGCTGGGCCGGCGTGCCTGGCCTGCGAGCGCCTGCCGGTTATTGGCTTGGCGGCGGTGCCGGAACGGGCGCGTCCGGCGCAGGGGCGTATGGCGTTTCGTGGCCGGGGTTGGCCGGGTCGTTGCCAGGCCCACCCGGGCCATCGGGTGGCGGGCCGCCGACAGGCGCGCACACCAAGGCCGTTCGTACCGGGGCAGGGTACTGTTGCACTTGATAGCCATAGGCGGGCGGCTGGCGTATTTCCGGTGCCTGGCACGTCCCTTCGACCACGCCCTGCTGAGGCGTCGAGAAGTCGCAGCTTTCACCTTCGTAGCGGTTCGAGCAGGAGCGGTAAGCAGCAACGGGCGTGACCTGCTTGGGAACAGGCACGTAGATGGTGGTGTTGCGCGGCAGCTCCCGCCATTGCTCTTCGCCCGCCTCCGGGGCGCCTTGAGCGTAGGCGCTGCTCGCCATGGCCAGTACGCTGAACGCCAGCATGCTCGACAGGGACATTTTCACGGGCACCTCCAGGCGTTACAGGCCAGGTTCGTAGTCCGAGCCACTGCGGTTAGCGGGCGCAGGTTCGCTGTGGTCAAGGCCCGCATTCACTTCGACGCCGCGCTCCTTCATCTCGCTGATCATGTATTCGTAACCCACCATGAAGTGCTCAAGGTCATAGCCCGGGTCTGCGGCCTTGATCTTCGAGGTCAGCTCGACGATTTCCAGCTTCACTGGGTCCGGCGTTTCGTCGGTGTCCCAGTTGGTGGAGTTCGATTCGAGGTTGTTGAGGTGGAAAGCCTGGCTGAACGGCTTGCCGTCTACCGTGATCTCCTTGCTCAGGCGCTCGTAGAGGTTCTTGCCTCCCAGGCCTTCTTCGAGCTTGGCATCGACCACCCGCAGGAAGTCCCGGTGCGCTTCAGGGGTGCCCGAGACTTCTTTCCAGTTGTTGTACTCTTGCATTCCGTTCTCCTTGCTTGAATGAATGTGGGGGCCTTCATGGCGCCATAGAGAGGTTGACTGGCCTGCGGCGGCGACGAGGCGGCGCTCAGGGCGCGGCGTCGTTGTCGTTGGATGAGCCGGAGAATGTGTTGCGGACCATGTTGCCGATACCTTGCAGCACTTCCTTGAGGCGCTCGAAAATACGCTGCATGGACTCTTTCAGGCGTTCCAGGTGCGAGTGCGATTCCCCTTCGAACGCCGGCGTGTTGGCCGCATTGTTGTGGATGTTCTCGCTGGATTCTTCGAGCCGGTTCTTGAGCTTGTCGTAATGCGGGTTGCCTTCGGTTTCGGGGTTCAGCAACTCTTCCTGGGCGCGCCCATACTGGCGGGTCCAGCCGGTAAGGGCCTTGTCCATGGCTTTCTTGCTGCTCTGCGCCTCCGGTGACTGGCCTACGGCGCCGACGAACTCGGCGTGCAGGTCGGTGTACTCACCGTCGGGTTTCATCTTTTCGATCACTTCCGGCACGCTCAGGCCGGTTTGCTCGGCACGCGCTTCGATCTGCTCGCGCACCTGGGGCAGGCCGCCTGAATTCCAGAAGGCCGTGTGCGCTTTTTCGTAATTGCTGGCAGCTTTCTCGACCTGGTCGACGCGGTATTCGGACAGGCGTGGCAGTACCTGCACCCGGCCAGCCATTTCCTCTGAAAGGGCCGCGCCCGTGTCGGCAGCTGTGGCGGTTTGCGCCGGCGAAGCATCGCTACCCTGGGCCTTGGGGGTTGTATCCCAGGCCTTGGCCAGGCTCTGGGCACCTTTGCCCAGGCCTTGCAGGGCGGCGCCGGTCAACGAGGCCACACCGCTAACCAGCTCGGCGCTGCCCTTGACCAGGGACTCGATACCATTCGGTTCGCGTTGTGCGCCCGGTGCGGCTGGCGAACCGTTCGTATTGCCCTGTTCGTGCAGGGCTTCATTGATGCGCCGTACTTCCTCTGGGTCGAGTGAGGCCCCCTTGGTTTTCATTTCGCCGACCACTTTCATCAACGCATCGAAGGCGCTTGGGTCGATGTCCGCGGCGGCCTTGTGCGTTGCGCTTTCAGCGGCTTGCACGCTAGCCACGGGCTGCTGCTGACCCGCCTCGGCGCTGTACGCCTGCAGGGCCGCCGCATCGATTGCTTGCGCGGTCCAGGCCTGGCCCTGGCGGTCCAGGCGCAAGGCGTCGCCCGGCTGCACCTGGGTATTGCTCACGGCCTGCTCCAGCCCGGAGTCCCACAGGGTTTGGATGCCAGCGGCCGTTTGCAAGGTAACGCTGTAGACGTTCTTGTTGGCCGCATCATTGTTCAGGGGCGTCGCGCCATGATGAACCACGATGCCTGCGTAACTCTGCCCTGGCTGGGCACGTTGCCCGGCAGCAGAGTCAGCGACGGCTGGATCAGGCTTATCGAGTTCTTTGGGTTCCATCTGTGATTACCTTTCGTGGGCGCCGCATTATTCAATGGATCTGGACACAGCTCCTTTCTGAGCACGCTCATGCGCCCATTCGGTCTGTGCCCTTTGACCTGCCAATTTCTGCGACGCGTAAACGGCAAGCAATGCTTCAACTTTTTCTTTCTTGCGATAAATCGCTTCCGACAAGTAATTGCTGACACCAATGGCCCGGTTGTAGTCAACCCACAGGGCGCGGCTGGAAACATGGGTGATGCTGGTATTCCACTCGGCATCGCTGAAGCGTCGGGTTGCTTCAGTCATCATCATTTCCGAAACCGACAGGGTGTCGTAGCCACCGATGGGTGCCGTTGGCAAGGCACCATAGCCATCGGAGTCCGACAAGTACATCGCAGGAGTTTTGCCATCTGCTTCGGCCAGGGCAGCATCGGCATTGGCTGCTGCTACCTGAACCGGCTCGACGGTATTGTCCGGAGCAACGCCGCCCGAAGGCACGCTGCCAAACAGGATCTGGTGCTGCGCCTTGGTATCCTTGCCCAGGATCGGGTAGTGCTCCGGGTGTCCATCCTGAATGGCGTAAGTTTGGCAGAAATAGGGCGCCGGGTCAGTCTTCCAGCCGATGCCATCCTGGCGATTGAACACCGGGGCCAGCTGCGCGGGGTTGAACGGCCCACGTTGGGCATTCTCGGAGAAGGCCTTGGCCCTTGCCGCATCTTTCGTGGCGGTGCCGTAGGTAAAGTGCAGGTGCTTTACCATCGAGGTGCTTGGCGTGTTCCCCGAAAGGCCCAGCTGCTGCCCCGGCTTCACCGTGGCGCCGCGTTTTACGCCATTGGCGAAACCGCTAAGGTGGTAGTAGGCAACGATGTCGCCGCTGGCGCGTTTGATCAGCACGGCGTTACCTGCCGACCCGCGAGACCCGGCAAAGGTGATTTCACCCTCGGTGGTGGCATACACAGGCTGCGAGGCACCGCTGGTGGAAAAGTCCAGGCCATCGTGCATGTGCGCCTTCTTGTTGGCCGAGCCGAAGTTGCCCGAGCCGCCACCGCGGAATTTGCCGAAACGCCCGGACACAATTTCCTTGTCGGTCGGCGATACCATGCAGGTGTCCGCAATGGCCCACTGGGCACTGGCCAGCAACCCGAGGGTAGCAACGCCTTGCAAGATCGTTTTGTTCATCCCTTGAGCCCCATCACTGCACGCTCTTCATCACGTTCTGCTTGGCCGCGTCCGCTGCCGCTTCGGATGTCCGGTTCTGCGCACCGCTTGCGCTGACCTCCAGCGACACCAGCGAGGCCAGCTGCGCTTCCATGCTTTCGTACTGCCGGTACTGTTTTTCCTGAATGGCCAGGTCCAGGGCCTTGATCTTCAGCAGTTCCACCAGCGCGCCGCGTTCGTTCTGGGCGGACATCACCTTGGACCAGGTGTCGTACTCGGCCGTGTTGCCCGAGTAGCGCTTGACCTCTTTGCGAAAGTGCTCGGCCAACGGCAGGTCGGAGCCGGTTTCCGTGCCTTCCACGCCCGAGTAGTCGAGCTGGATGGCCTTGAGGCTGGAGAGGGCAGGGGACACCAGCGCGTCCTTGCGTGCCTTGGTCAGGGCATAATCCTCGGCAGCCGACGACTTGCCGGCCGCTTGCGGCACTGGGCCGTCGGGCAGGCCGGCGATGTTGTTGACGAACCCCACCTTGGCTTCATACAGCGGCTCGTTTTCCATGGAAGGTTCGAACAGGGTCGCCACGCTCAGGTCTGCGCCCGGCAGCGCGCCCGCCGATTTGCACAGGCCCGAATCCGCCTGGTCCTGGGTGCAGAAGTTCTGCCGTGCCTTGTTCAGTGCGGCCCGGGCGCTGATCGGCTCGGCATAGGTGCCTGGCGCTGCGACGATCTCGGCCTTGACCCGCTGGCGCACTTCGGTGCCCATGTCGGCGTCGCGGCTGGCGATCAACGTGCGTGTCGCGTAGACCTTGCAAGGTGAATAACCCTGGCCGAACTCGCCGCCGTAGTCGAAACGCGCCTGTTTGACCCGTTGGGTTTGCGCCATCACCTTGAGCGCCGTAGCCGTTTGCTGGGCCGAGTTGCGCCCGGCTTCGGCAACGGTGTTCGCCGCCAGGGCTTTCTGCTTGGTCAGTACCGCAATGGCCGAGGTCAGGCGCTGGCTTTCGGTTTCTAGAATGGCCGAGAGGGAAGCATCCACCGCGCTGAGCGCTGCGCTGATCGCCTGGCCGGCCGCGGTGAACGCCGGCGACACCATGGTTTCCTGGTACTGAGGTGGGCAATAGGCCCAGGCCAGCGTGGAGGTGAGGGCCAGGGAGGCACCGAGCGATACCTTCCATTTACGCGACTCTCGCGCTTCGTCGAAATCCTTTTTCATGGCTACCTCACTGCATCGTGCGCGTGGCGTTTTCAGACAAGACCTTCTGATAACGCGATTCCAGCGGCGCTTCGAGGCGCTCGGAAGAGGCGATGACCAGGGTTGCCAGGTTCGCCATCAGGCGTTGGTTCTGTTCGTATTGCTGCTGATGGATCCAGACTTCGAGGCCGCCCATCTTGGCCGCTTCCACCAACAGGCCGCGCTGGGTCTGGCGGGCCATGTTGCCCGACCATTGGGCAGCCTCCTTGCCGCCAAAGTATTGGTTCACGCGCAACTTGAGCACTTCGTTCGGTGACTTGCCGCCGAACTCGGTGCTGCGGGTGTTGGCCGCGTTGATCATCGACAGGCTGTAGGCCGGCACCGACAACAGCGAGTCCTTGCGGTTTTTCTGCGCCATGTAGGCTTCACCGGCAGGCGTGGCGCCAGCCGCCTTGCTCAGCGCCTCGTCTGGTGGCCCCATCACATGCTGGATATACGCCGTACGTGCTTCGGTGGTCAGCGAGTTCTCGTCGGCGGGCTCGAACAGCAAGGCGGCGTTGGTATCACCGCCCGGCAAGGTGCTGAGCGTGCACAACCCGGCATCCGCTTCGGCAGCGCTGCAGAACTTGTCGCGGTGCTCCTTGAGGCGTTGCTGCATGGCCTGGGCCGTCGAAGGCACCAGCCGGCCAGGCGAGGCGTCCAGCGAACCGACGGCCACCTTCGCCTTGGCAGCCATGGTGGTGAAGGCGATATCCATCGACTTGTTCTTCGCCACGGTTCCACAGGGGTCGAAGCCCTGGCCGGTGGCGCCGTTGAAATCGAGATAGGCCTTGGCCATGGCGCTGTTCTGCTGCTGGGCGTTGACCGCATTGACCAGCTGTTCGGAGGTTTGCCGGTTGTTGTCCGCGACCACGTTGGCAGACAACGCCTCTTGTTTGGTCGCGATGGCCACAGCCGAGATGATCTGCTCGAACTTGTAGGTCATCTGCGCACCGAAGCTGGTACCGAACGCGGCGATGTTGGTGGTGGCCGAGGTTGTCAGCAGGCCGATCTGCAGCTCAGTCCAGGCTTCTGCCGGGCCGAAACCGTACAGGGCGCCATAGGAAACACCCGAAAGCATCGTCGATCCCACGACGATACTGGCTAACTTAAGCCGAAAGTTCATATCACTGCCCTGTGAGCATGGGCACGCGACGGTCCGTCACTTGCCCGACGAGAGAATTGGCAGCCATCGCGCTCATCGCCGAGCTTGCGAGTTGCTGCGACTGGGCGACCTTGCAGGCGACCGTGGCACAATCGATGTGCGCTTCGGCCCGTTGGTCGGTGATCATCGCGGTGTAGGCGTACGCGGCAGCCTCGCCTTCGGGGGCGAGGGTCTTTTCGCTGAAGGGGCCTGCGTAATCCACATCCCAACCCTGCATGCCATTGGCGTTGAGCGTGCACATGCCTTGCCTGGCTTCGGAAACCGTGCAGTAGGTATCGCGGTGCATGGACAAGGCCGATTGGTCGGCCGATGCCCTGGAGCCCACACGCTGGGAGGCGAAGGTCGCCATCAAGTGCGCCGTATCCTTGTCACGTTGCGACAGGGCTTCGACGAAGAGCTTGCCTTGTTCCTGGGCGGTGCACTTGATGGTGACGGGCTGCCCGACGGCCGAGTCGAAGGATGTCACGGCCTTCATCGCCCGGTCGGACATATCGATGGCACCCACCGCGTTGGCCAGCTGCTTCTTTGAATCGCTGTCCATCTGCGAGACGACGTTGGCTGACAGGGCGGTTTGCTTGACTGTCACTGACCAGGCGCTCATCTCGGTCTGCATGGTGCTGATGAACTCAAGCACCGAGGCCCAGGACAGAGCCTGGGCCGGCAATGCCGTCACCCCAAGCCCCAGCCCTACGGCCAGTGCCGCCGCGACCTTTTTCATCCTGGGCTCCCCTTAGTTGAACAGGCCGGCAGCTGAACTGGACGTTCCACTGCTCGAACTGGAAGAAGAGCTGCCGCTGCTGCTGGATGAACTGCCGGAGGTGGTGCTGGTTGCTGGCGCGACGGTGCTGGTGGACGCTGCGCTGCTGGTAGTGGTGCCCGTGCCCGTGCCGCCGCCGAAGTCGGTTTGCACGGTGTTGAACGGGTTCACATCGATGGTGTAGGTGGTTTCGTAACCGGCTGCGGCGTTGTGGTAACTGGAGCCCAGCTCAGGGTCCAGCGAGCTCATGCCCTTGCTGACCAAGCCGTTGCTCAGGCCGTTCAGGTCGGCCAGCGAGGTGCCACTGCTGACCTTGCTGATTGCCTGGTTGATCGGGCTGGTGACCATCGAGGCGACTTGCTGGATCGCCGTACACACTTTCTTCTGTGCATATTGCAGGACGGCTGCCTGCGCCGAGGCCAGGATGCCACCCAGGCTAGGGATGGAGCCGGACAGGTCGAACAGGCTGCTCAAGCCGCCGAAGCAGTCTGCCGTGGCGCTGAAGAGCGACTCGACATTGGGGGTTGCCGCTGCCAGTTCGGTGTGGATTTTCAATGCATCGCTGATGGATGCACCGATGGTGCCTTCCTTGGTGCCCTCGGCGCAGTCCTGCGCATCGGCTTTGATGGCGTCGGCGACCACCGAATCCTGTTCGGAAATCAGGCTGCTGGTTGCTGCGCCTGCAGGCCCTGCCAGGAGCAGCCACGCCCCCAGGATACCGCCCAGCACTGCGCGCTTGCCCACAGATTTGCCCATCGCCGTGGCGACAGGGTTCAGTCGTCCCTTATACATCTGCGTAGCTCTCCATGATCTGTGATATCTCGCGTAGCCGCGGGCCGGAGAAAATTTCGCCGAGCAGGCGTGCCTTGCTGAAGGCATCCAGGCGATGGCGAAATGCCTTGAGGTCTGCGGAGGTGTTCGGATCGCTTTCCAGCAGCGCTGCCAGCGCCCCGCTGAAGGTTTCGTTGTGCTGCGCGACATAGCGCATCAGGTAGACGCAGCGCGACGAGGTGAGGTGGGCCAATAGCTCGGCGAATGGCCGCGGCACCCGGTGCAGGGCGCGCGCGCAGGACTCGACGAAGGCCTGGATTTCCTGCATCAGCAGTTGGATCTCGAACTGCTGCGCGGGGGCATCCTCGTTGAAGTCCACCGCCCAGCGGTCAAGGCGGTCCATGGACATGAGGAAGTTCACGAGCTGTGCATTGCGTGACGACTTGGCGAAATGGCCTAGAACGCCATGTGCCGTGAGGTCAAGCTGGTCGATGGGCGGAGTACCCGCATCGGATATTTTGATTTCGTCCATTCCCTGCACTCGCTTGAAGCATACGTAAATACGCTAAAATGCATCCTGTTTCTAATTCTGTATCAAAAAGACTGGCGTATCAACTTTTTGACAAGGAAATAGTGAAGGTCGTAGGTGGGCAATTTGCCACCGTTTAGGGGGGGAGCGCTGAACCTCATGGACTTGCGGCAGGGGTCTCGATCGGAAAACAGCGTCGTCGGGGGTCAGCAGCGTGGCGTTATGCAGCCACCGATAGGTTTGCCGGTGGAGGTACAGCTGCGTGATGAAGCGCAACGGGCGAAAAATAAATGAGGTGTTTTCTCATTCTCGTTCGGCATGTAGAAAAGGCCGAAGTACAGGCCAGTCTGCCGACCCCTTTACGGAGCGAGAAAATGAGTTCTACCCCGGTTCCACTGCGCCATCCCTTGAACCGCGCCTTGCACGGCGCCTTCCTGGGCCTGGTAGTCAGCAGCTACGCGCTGCCGTCGCTGGCGCAGCCGTCGAGTGCCGACCAAAGCCGCCAACTCCAGCAATGGAATATCCCAGGCGGCCCACTGCAGCCGGCGCTCGACCGCTTTGCACGCCAGGCCGGGATCAGCCTGTCGTTCGATGCGCAGAACGTGGCCGGGCGCACTACCGCAGGGGTACAGGGCGCGCTGGACACCTCGACCGCGCTGCAAGCGCTGTTGCAGGGAACCGGCTTGCAGTCCGAGCAGCAAGGGCCTGGCGCCTACCTGGTGCTGCCGCAGCCCCAGCCCCAAGCCCCACTGGAGCTGGGGGCGACCGAGGACTACCGGCTTGCACCGGTGATCATCAATGCCAAGGTCAAGGCCAGCGCTGACGACGACCTGAACTCGGTGGTCGCCCAGGAGCTGTGGGTGGGCGGCAAGGTGGCGACCAGCATCCGTAACACGCCGGCGTCCGTTTCCGTGGTCACCCGCAAGGAGATGGAACAGCGCAGCGTCAGCACCACCGAAGAGGCGCTGCAGTACACCCCGGGCGTGGTCAGCGACTTCTATGGCTCGGACGACCGTAACGACTACTTCCAGATCCGCGGCTTCCAGGCCACCACCTACCGCGACGGCCTGACCCTGAGCTCGATGCGTGGCGTGCGCGAAGACCCGTATGCCTACGAGCGCATCGAAATTCTGCGCGGCGCCAACTCCACCCTGTTCGGCCCGGCCGACCCGGGGGGCTCGGTGAACTTCGTGACCAAGCAGCCGCGCTTCGAAAAATTCGGCCAGGGCTACGTCACCTACGGCTCCTACAACCATGCCGAAACCGGCATCGACGTGGGCGATTCGCTGAACGACGAGCAAACCCTGGCCGGCCGCTTCACCGCCAAGATGCAGAACAGCGACCGCGAGTACGACCACTCCCAGGACGATAACCGCTTCGTGATGGGCGGCCTGACCTGGGCACCGACCGACTACACCTCGGCCACGGTGATCCTCGACTACCTGAAGACCAACAGCTCGCCCAACAGCGGCGGCTACCCGCTGGACAAGGAATACGACCGCAGCGACTTCTTCGGCGAGCCCAGCTACAACTTCCATGATGTAGAGCGCACCAGCCTCAGCGGCAACATCACCCACGACTTCGACAACGGCTTCGTGCTGCGCGGCAACCTGCGCTACAGCGAGCTGAGCGACGACTTCGGCTACGTCTACCTGAGCGACAGCGCCTCGCGCGTGGGCACCGTCATCCCGCGCTACGTGTTCGGCACCGACAGCGATGCCGACCAGCTCAACGGCAACCTGATGCTGCAGTACGATGCCCAGTTCGAGCATGTCGACAGCAGCACCCTGGTGGGCGTCGAATACCTCGACTCCACCACCAAGCAAAGTTCGGTGTACAGCCTGGCGCCGTCCATCGACATCGCCCACCCGGTGTACACCGGCGTTCCGGGTGGCGTTACGCCGTATACCCGCAAGAAGAACGACGCGACCACCAAGGCGGTGTTCCTGCAGCAGAACCTGTCTTTCTATGACCGCCTGATCGCAACGGCCGGCGTGCGCAACGACTCCATGGACCTGTCCAGCACCGAATATGTCGGCGGCCCGACCAAGCAGAGCGACAACTTCTCTGAAACCTCCTACCGCGGCGCGCTGACTTACATCGTCAACGACGAGGTATCCACCTACGTGAGCATGGTGGAATCGGTTTCCCCTCCGCAGGTAGGCGTGACCCCGCAGACCGGCCGGCAGTACGAAGTGGGCGTGAAGTACTCGCCGCTGGGCATGGACGCACTGTTCTCCGCTGCTGTGTATGACCTGACCCAACAGAACGTGACCATCGCCGTGGTGCTGCCGAGCGGCATTATCGAGCAGCAAACCGTGGGCGAGTCCCATGCCCGCGGCCTGGACCTGGAAGGCAAGGCGCAGATCACCCCGAACCTGAGCCTGATCGGTGCGTACTCCTACATGGAAACCGAGGTACTGCGCGGCTCGCTGTACAACGGCACGTCGCTCAAGGGCAAGGAATTCACCGTGGCGCCCAAGCACACTGCGTCGCTGTGGAGCTACTACGACATTCCTGCCACCGACGTAAGCGTCGGCTTGGGTGCGCGGTATGTGGGCGGGTACTACATGGATGCTGCCAATACCAAGAAAAGCGACGGCACTACGTTGTTCGATGCGGCGCTGAACTACAAGATTGCCAAGGGTACGGACCTGGCCCTGAACGTCAGCAACCTGTTTGATGAGCAGCATGTAGTAGGTTCCGGCACAGCGAACTACTACAACCCAGGCCGTGAAGTGACCGCGAAACTCAGCTACAGCTGGTAACTTTCGCGCAGCCAGATTCAACAGGCTTACGCCAACCTGGTAGGAGCGAGCGCAGCTCGCGATGGGGCGCGCAGCGGCCCCAAATTTTCAGCCCCACGCACAAGATGCTGGGGCTGCTTTGCAGCCCATCGCGAGCTGCGCTCGCTCCTACCGGGCCCACCGTAACCGGATGAAAACGCGCCTTCCTGTAGGCGCGGGCTTGTTAAATCAGATAGAAAGGACGGCGCGAACCTGCGTCAGTGCCTCGCCAAGGCGCTCGGTGAAACCCGAGGCGCCCTGGTGGCTCATCACCAACCGGTCCACCCCGCGCGTCATGGCCACATACAGCAAGCGCATCTCATCCACTTCGTCCTCCCCTTGGGCCGGCATTTCATGCAGGCGCGGGATCACGACGAAGCCAAACTCCAACCCCTTGCTCGAATGCATGCTCACCACCTTCACCGAGTTGTGCGCATACAGCTTGTTGCGTTGCGTGCTGACCCGCGCCGTGGTGTAGGGAATGCGTGCTGCCTTGAGTGCGTCCTCAATCCAGGGAGCCTGCTCGGTGCGCCGGTAAAGGACGGCCATGTCGTCCCAGGCCCGGCCATTTTCATGTTCCGCTCTGAGCCGGGCGACCAGGCATTGCGCCTCTTGCTCTGGCCCCTCGAGGCTCAGCAGCTGTGGCATCTCGCCCCGCCGCCCGGCGCTTTGCGGGGCAAGTACGGGAATGGCGTCTTCTTCGGCGTCGCGGGCGCTGAGCAGTTCCCTGGAGAACGCATGTGCCACGGACAGCACCTCCAGGGTATTGCGGTAGTTGATCCGCAACACGGTGGTACGGCCCGCGGCCTTGATGCCTACGCTGGCGAAGCTGAAGCCCATCTTCGCCGGCTGTGCGGGCTTGCCGCGATAAATGGCTTGGGCATCGTCATACAGCACCAGCAGGTCTTCACGTTGCTGATCGAGTTGATGCACCACCAGGCGAAACCATTCGGGTTTGAAGTCATGGCCTTCGTCGATCAGGATGGCGCCATACTTTTCGGGCGCCAGCGCACCGCTTTGCATGTGCCGCAGCACCTCTTCTTCCAGTGCCTTGATGAACTTGGTGCCTTTGAGTTGCGGGATGGGCAGGTTCGCATCCATCAGCAGGCTGTGGCACCAGGCATGGAAGCTCTTGGCCGTGACTTTGTTGTCTGGGCGATGCTGCTGCAGCACCTGGTTCAAACGGGCGGCGAGGGTTTTGTTGTAGCACAGCACAAGCACCGGCTTGGTGCTTGAGCGTGCCAGGTGCAGGCTGCGGTAGACCAGCACCATGGTTTTACCGCTGCCCGCGACGCCGTGGATCACCCGGTGGCCATTGCCCATGGAGCGCGCCAGTTGCTCCTGCTGCAGGTCCATCACTTTGAGCAGGCTGGGCACCGGCGCATCCTGTTCGCTGAACAGGCCAAACTGCGCCCGTGCAGGGTTCAGGCGGATTTCAGGGAACAAGTGGTAACGCACCCGATCGATCTGTTCCGATGTGAGGTCCACCGGAAACTGGTGGGCGAACATATCGAGAATGCGCTGCTCGAACTCAGTGCTATCAGCGGTTTCGTACATCTCGTCTTTGCAGATGACGCGCTTGCCCTCCAGTGCACCACTCAACCCAAGGGCATTGAATTCCTTGCGCGTGATCTCGGTGAGCACCGCGCCCCAGCTATACGGCATGATGAGTTTGCCTGGCCGGTATGCCTCGGGGCCCTGTGTGAGGGCGCTGTCTTTTTCCAGTGCCTGCACTGTCTCGAAGGCATTCTTGCGAGCCTGGGCCAACGGGTTGATGACGGTGCGTACCTGGCCGTCTTCGTACTTTTTCACCTCGTTGGCCGTCAACTCGACCAACGAGGTGACTTTCCAGTCTTTGACCTCCAGCACCAGAAGTCCCTGTTTCGGGTGCAGGAGCACGAAATCGGGTTGCAGGCCTTTCGGGCCAACGGGCACGTTGAACCAGCACAGCCAGTCATCGGAGAGTTTTTTCTCGAAGCGCTCGGCCAGGCGTCTTTCACCTTGGGAGTCGAAGCGGCACGCGCCGAGGGCGGGGAAGTGTAGGGCCATATCCTTATTGTCCATATCCATAACGACGCGCCACGGTAGGATTTAATGGCGTGTGATGCAAATGGAATGGTGGCTATGGGCCATTTAATCGTTCCCCTAGGGGCGTTTGGGGGGGCGGTCGCTAACCCATTGTTCGTGCGCTTTTGCTCATTGGCTCGGCGCTGATTATCCGCCCCCAACCGAAAACTCAGTCCCGCGTCTTGGCCGCCTGTGCCACTTCCTTGGTAACCGCTGAAGTCAGCGCCCCCGACCCCGGCACATAGTTGGTCACCGTCGACGTCACCGTGCTGGTGACATTGCGCGTATAGGCCGCAACCTCCACACCCCCACGCACATGGGCAGAAACCGCCTGCGGCGTGATCACTGTGCGAGTAATCGTGGAGCTCACCGCCTTAAACAAATTCGCCAGGCTGGAGAAGATCGAAATCACCATCAGCACCGCAAAAGGAATCGCCAGCCACATCACGCTCAGCTTGAACAACGCTTCGCGCAGCGGCAGCCGGTTGAGCTGCCGGCAGTAGGCGAGGGCAGCCACGGTGTAGACAGCGGCGAAGGCGATCACTGCTGCCGCTTCCTTCAGGTTAAGGAAGCTGTGCGCGCACAGGAGGCCATAGATGCCGAAGCTGGTGATGATGTCTGGCGTCAGGGCCTTCAACCCTTCCAACGCCTTGGCGATGTTGTAGAACACGAAGGCCAGCAGAATCAGCCAGCCAATGACGGGAATGGCGACCAGGGCCATGACCAGAAGCGCCAACAGCACACCGCCGATGATGTCGTGGTGCAGGTCGCGGTAGATGATGTAGTAGACGAAGTAGGCGAAGGAGAACAGGCAGGCCAGGGCGACCGCCAGGACAGCGCCGTCGGGGGGCATCAGGAAACTGATGGCGCCGAGGAGCATCATGATGGCGAAGGTTAGGGTTCCGCTGGTGGTCATTGGGGCGTCCTTGATAGGTGGCGCGGCGTGGCATGCTGCCAATTTGCGAAGGGCGCTACTTTAGCCAAGGTCTAAACACGGTGCTATGGCTAATGGCCATCCTGATAGCAGCGCAGCGGAAACCCCTTTTTAGGTCGCTCATTCGATAACCAACGTCGGACCCTATAGCTGCTTTGCATGTGTAAAGTTTTTAGACGCATGCGCGCCAATGTCGGTATTGATGTTTTTCGCGGCCTACCAGTGACTGATTCCAAAGCCCTGCATCAGCTGCCCCGTGGCCAGACGGCCTTTCCTGCAGAAAACTGCTTCGATCAGTCGAGAGCGAACTGCCATTTCCCAGAGGACCTGGGCGAAGAACTGTTCGCATTTGATGAGCCCCCCCATGTGTGCCATTTCTTTACCTGTATGGGTCTACACTGTAGACCTGTCGTGTTAGACGACATATCTTCTGTCTGGCATGAAGGCACTTTGACTTACCTGGAAGGAGACACACATGGGTATCTATGAATGGGTTGCAGCGGGCGCCATGGGAATGATCACGGTCATTCTGGTGGTGTTGCTGATGCAGTACATCAAGCTGCGGGACTTGTGGGCTGGGCTCAGCCGGTGCCGCGAGGCGCTGCGCTGGGCGCGGATTTTCGAAAGTGAGAACCGTGAGCTCAAGCGCAGTTTGAATGCCGAGCGCAAGCGGGTGCGGGAGCTGCAGCATTCGCTGAGCAAATTCGCCGAGCAGGTGAAAGCACATTGAGGCCATTTGCTCGGTGTGCGAGCTGGTGAAAAGGTTATGATTGCGGCAATTTGCCACTACTGTCATTGAACCCACAAAGACCATGGCAGCCGTCTGCACAATCCAAGGAAGATGAAATGCGCACACAGATCATCATTGAGGATCACGTTCTGCCTCAATTACTCACCTCTGCCATTGAGGCCTATGAGGTGTCTCACCGAGCCCATGCGCGGAGCCGAAGCAACAAGAAGCTGGAAACCTTCGGCTTGCTCTGGGGCTATGCGTTGCCTGTACGCGAAGGTGTGCCAGCCCGCTTGGTCGCGGTGGTAGCCACTGTCGAGACTTCGGCACTGAGGCACACCGACTGGGTGCGGCCTGATTTCGAGTCCATCGCGATGAAGCGCGATTTCTTCGGTGAGTATTGGCCGCAGCTTGAGCTTATCGGCACGTTCCATTCGCACCCGTATGAGGACCTGAGCGAGGTCAACGACATCAAAGGGTGGCGGGCTTCGGACGGCGACCGTGAGTTTTGGCCGGCCTTCCATGAGTCCGTTTGCCCAGACATGGATGAGCTGGCGCACTTGGTGATTGCCATTACCGGGCTGGCACGCAAGGGAACTGCGATGCCTGATCGGCTGGCAGGTACTGAATCCACCTCGGGTTACGTCGTCAGTGCAGACAAGCGCAAGCTTTGGATCAAGGGGTATACCTCCGCACTGTACGAAGAGATCGACGAGGATGCGCCGTTCGATGAAGCGTTCATGGCAGGGGATATCGACATGGTGCGTTCGTATGATGTTTACGAGGATGAAGACGTGCTGCTGGAAATTCCATCGCTGGAGGCGCGTTTTCGGCATGAGCTGTTGCGTAAGTGAAGGCTGAACTGCAGTCAGGTTGCTCATGATTGAGCCTGTAATTGGAACAAGGGTTTGATGATGCAAACGACACCCACCGCCATCTCGACACTCTGGCCGTTGATAAGCACATTAGGCACGCTGCGCACACCTTCAGGCCGCTCGGCCTTTCAGGTCGTCAAGGTAGGGCATGAGCAGCTCAAGGTGGCCTTCGGCAAAAGTCAGTTGTCGATTTCCAGGGCTTCCTTCGAGGCTGCACTGAATCATCTCCATGCAAACGGCCATTACGCAGGCCACCCATGCGTGATCGGCGCCGATAATGAGCCTGCTAAAGCGGGCCCGTTGTGCCTGGCATCACGGCGGATGCCATCCGGGACTTACGGCGCGCGGAACATCACCTACATCCTCCCCATCCTGGCGCATTTCGGCATTGCAGCCATCGGTGAGGGTAAACCGTCAACGGTATGGCTAACCGATACGCATGCTGGGCTGACAGAGGACCAACAGGCCTTTGCCTGCCACTTGAGCAGCCTGTGGGATGGCGCAGAGCCTGGCTTCGCGCACCGTTATGGCATTAGCCGGCACCGCGTATGGAGTGCCTGGCGTGCACGGGCAAATGACGACGCCTGGTGGTGTTCAAACCTCTCGCAGGCGGCGCAGCACTATGCCTGGCCAGAGTTGGACCCGCCGAATGACTTTGCCAGCTTGTCGATAACGCTGCGCAAGGCGCTCGATGACAATGATGATTCGCTGGCCTTGAGCAGTTGCAAGAAAATTTTCCGTTGGGGCGGCGTCGCCCGCAAGCCAAGCGACCCATCGCTGCTGTGGGTGTGCGCGCAGGCAGACGCTGGCACATTGTGTGATTCGATTCGCCGAGCCGTGAGCCTTCTCAAGGCACAGGGAGACGGAGCTTTAACTGCGTTCGATGGCGATGACTTGTTGATGAACTCGGCCATGACCAAGGTTTATACAGCGGCAGACCCTGGCAGCATCATCATGTATGACGGCCGTGTGGGCGCAGCTCTGGGATTGCTGGCGCGCAGCTGGTTGAGCGCTAACCAACGTACAGCTGTACCGGCAGCCCTGGCATTTCGCTGGGGGCCTAACATCAAGACAGCCGCCAATCCGGAGGAAACGCGCAACCCGTCTGTGGGCGACTATCGTTTCGCTTCGCTTTATACCCAATCGGCGGATAGAGACCAGCGCTGGGCTACGCTCGTTCGGCTTTCGAGCAGGATCCTGCGGCAGGCTGTAGGCAATGTTGCGAGCAGAGGGGTTGCAACCACCCTGACGGATTGGGAGCGTGCGCTGTTCATGATTGGGTATGACGTGAGAGCGGATGGGCGATGAGCCTTATCATTGACCCACGTTCCACGCCTGCAGACCCGGGCGCTTGAACGAGCCCGGGCCTACATCCGTTCAACGGCAGTACTTCACACCGCTTGCGAGGCTTCTGCGTAGTTCGGGGCGTAGTCGTTGGCAGGTTTTACGGTCACGTCGATCACATCGGCACCATGTTTCTGCGCCAGGAAGCGCTCCCGATAGAGATAGAAGGCGGCATCGCAGACTTTCATGGTGAAGTAGGCATTGAAACCGCCACCTACCGCCGCCCCCAAGGCGGGAATTGCTTGTGCCAGCTTCGCTTTGGTAAGGCGGATACCCAACGCTTTGGCAATCTCCTGGATGATTTTCACGAAGGCGCTTTTCTCCAGCTCCTGCCATGTCGCTTTCTTTGCGACATCCTGGGAGATCTTGATCAGCTGAGCCATGGCGAGCGCCTTGGAGCTGTCGGTGGGAGAGGAGGCCAGGCCTAGCACGTTGAAAGCGAACAGCCGTTCCTCTTGGCGTGAGGTGTCAAAACCGTAATAGGCCGCATACTCGCCGATTGCGCGAAGGTTAAGGGTGATCAACGTGGGGATGTCGACCGCCAGGCCGGCGATGCCCACGGCGCCTGCGCCTGCGCCTTCTACCAGGGCGAGGCCTTTGTACTTGGCGCCGAGGAAGCCAACGACTTTGTCGATTTGTTCCAGTTCCAGATCGTGGATGTCTTTATGGGTAGTGACTTTGGTGTGGCCGTCATTGCGGAACTCTTCAAAAATCGCTTCAGGCCGTACGCTCCACTGGGCGGCGTCATGGCATACGCTGGTCAGGCCTTCCACGGCGCCCCTGATCGCTGGGCCAACACCGGGTGCGTTGAAGAGAAGCTCGCCGGCTTTGTCCAGCGGCTGGTTGATGACCTTGAGTGCCTGGCCGAACCAGCTGCTGTCGGGCTCCTTCCAGGTGTGGATTTCTTTGAGGGCGTTTTTTTCGTACTTGGTCAGGGTTGACATGCGGGGTCCTTGGTGGGCGGGCAATCTTCAGTGATTTCTAAATGCCATTATGCCTTGGGTGATTGGGATTGTGATGGGGGGATGTGGGGATGTGGGCGGGATGAAGGGCTTGAGGGCTTGAGGGCTTGAGGGATTGAAGTGGCGGTGTGTGCGGTGTGGTTTGGGAGGGCTAGCAGATAAGCATTTTTGGATGGCGTGAGTGGGGCAAAGGGAATCGGAGCACGGGGGAAGTTGTATTGGCTCTGTATATGATTGTTTTTTGTAACTAGAATCAATTCAATTTTGGTGTTGGAGTGCCAGTTGGAATGCCATCCGGCTTAGCAATACCGAGTTGAGGGTTTTTTGAATCTAAGAAAAGCAATGTCGTACCGACGGGTTGGCGCTATCATATGATGATAATCGTGCTTTGATCCTCAGGTGACGATGACAGAGAATGCCTCCTAAAAGGGCAAGAACGTATTAGTATCGTATACAAGAACGCTGGTTTATAGATGTGTTTGCTCGCACGAACATCATCAATCAAACCGGCAGTCTTTTATGCCTTTCCCTGGACTCCGTAAAGAACCAAATAAAAGCCTGCATCCCTGACGTAAAGAAGTGATAGCTTTGGCCTTGAGGGTCCTGGCGTTATACGCTAGCTTCATAATTAATTACATAAACTGAAATTGGTACTCAATCGAGCTGCCATTTTTTTAAAGTGGTCTATTTTGGTGCATTACATTGTCGCGCTTTGAGTTTTATTTGACAATAAAAACCCCGGCATTTTGCGGAATACTGTTCACTTGAAATCGCCAGAGCCACTTTGCGGCCCCAAGTAAACAGTGTTGCGCAATCTGGCAAGGGTTTTATGCGGGGGAAATATTAGCGCATGAATACTTGGCGTGCTTCAAGTTCTTTTCTCCACTCTCTAACAAGAACAGGAAGTCGATGGAGAACTTCTCGGCCAAAAATCACTTCATCAATATACCCCATATGCAGCATATCAATGATTCTACACAGGTAAGATCGGCCGCATTCCCACCACGTAAAGTAGTCATCGACTACTAACATGTGATGGACTCGCTGATGCCCTGCTTGTTCTAATTCGGTGAGTTCCATGCCATCTAATAGAGATTCATACACACCGTCAGCAACACGGCTGCCGAAAGTGGTTGTGTAATAATATTCTTTGATTTCCCATATGGCGATGGGATTAATTACAGCTGGAAATGCGCCGTCTACCCTACGTGAAAGTGTTCTCAAAGGCATGCGGTTGTGAGTAACAGTGGTCAAGCTTCTTGGGTCGTAGTCGCAACTGTGCGCCCCGATATTTGCCTCAACCAACATATTAACCATGCCAGTAAGGAAGGCGTAATTTTTCTTTTCGGCCTTCTGTTTATTCAGCGGCAATGGGCAATTGGGCCGAAGTTGGTCATAAAGCTGGTTGAAGGCTTCTTCCGCTTGTACTTTGTTCATCAAATTGCCACGAACAAAGTTGTTCAATATCTCAGAACGGTAAGTGAAGTAGTCGATCAATACATTGCCAAATTGTGTAAAATTTCCGTGAGAGTCTTCAATATGAGCTAATGATAAATCCAGCTTATTGAAAGCTTGGTGTAGTTGCTGTCGGTTGGGTATAAGAATGGTTTTGCTGGCTCTGTCTGTATAACCGACTTCCTGGCTAATAGTGCGAACATTGGCCCAAAACTCTTTAGTCTGGCTCAAAAAACGGATATCAGCTTTCAAGGTATTTCCTTATAAAATCCATTAATGGTACTCCAATAGCATCGCAAATTTTTTCTAGCTCATACAAATCTAATCGCTGTTCGCCGCTTTCGTATTTACTGACAAACGATTGTGTTTCATTGATTCGCTCAGCGAGTTGCGCTTGAGTAATCCCACTCTCAAGACGATATTGGCGAAGAAGTAAGTGATATCTATGAATTTTGGCCATTTACGGAATATAAAATATCTGGTAGGATATTCAAAATCAGAATATTGATCAGTGCGGGAGCGGCAAATTGGGGCAAATACAGCGAGATTTTTTTGAGGCAGAGGAACTGAAACCCCTGCCTCTAAAATCCAAAGCGTTCAAGAGCCAACTACTGAAATGGGTAGGAAATAAGCAAAAGCAAGCTGAAGATATTATTAGTTATTTTCCTGAACGTTACGGCACATATTTCGAACCGTTTTTGGGGAGTGGGGGTGTCCTTGGAACTTTAAATCCAGCCAAGGCTATAGCAAGTGACGTGTTTCCCCCGCTTATAGAAATTTGGACGGCGTTACACAGTGACAAAGAGTCGCTTAAGAAATGGTATCAGGATCGACATGAGTTAATTGCTGCATTAGGAAAAAAAGAAGCATATAAGAAGGTTCTGGATTCTTATAATTCCAATCCTAACGGTGCTGATCTCGTCTTTATACTTCGCTCCTGCTACGGCGGGGTAGTGAGATTCCGGAAAAAAGATGGTTTTATGTCCACCCCTTGCGGGGCTCACAACCCTATGCCGCCTGAAAAGTTTTCTCAAAGGGTTGACTTGTGGAGCGAGAGAACAAAAGGTGTTGAGTTCTTCTTATGTGACTTTGAAGAGTCGATGGATAAAGCCAAACGAGGTGATTTGGTTTATTGCGATCCGCCTTATGTTGATAGCCAAGCAATTTTATATGGTGCTCAGTCCTTCTCTCTCAGCCGCTTGTTCAAAAAAATAGATGAATGTAAACGTCGTGGTGTTTATGTTGCGTTGAGTATTGATGGAACGAAGTTTTCCGGAAAGAAACTATGTGATGTGGATGTGCCTGAAGGATTGTTTGAGCAAGAAGTGTTCATAAATGTTGGTCGTTCAATGCTGAAGCGATTCCAAATGGATGGAAAGAGTTTAGAAGGTCACTTAGTCACAGATCGGTTGCTGTTAACGTACTAAGAAAGTGTCTCGGGCTGATTGTTTAGGGGCCTTTTATAAGCATATTGTCAAATGAATGGCACTCCATTTAAGTTTTGGGTGGTAAATATGGATTGCTGTTAGCTTGTAATGTTTAGGTATGAGTTAATTATGCATAATGTGAATCTTAGAAATTCGGTTGTTATAGCTGTTACTAGTTATTTGGATATTCTTGATGGTGAGATTCCAAATGGTGGAATTTACAAGGTTGTTACTGGTGAGGTTGAGCGTGAACTGTTTAGCTTTGTGTTTCGGCATTGCGGAGAGAATCAGAGCCTAGCAACGAAAGTGTTAGGTATTAGTAGGGCTACATTTCGAAAGAAAATTACGGAATTTGGTCTGATCTGAATAAGTTCACCATCACGTCCTGGGCACACATGGGTACTGTTATTAGAGCGCAGTCTGTGTAGGTGGCGCACGAAGCCTATGAGATTCAAGAGTTCCCATCGCAGGGAAGGTGATCGGGCGACCTTCGGATATGAATCCCCTTTAGGGAGAACTACCGCGGAAGTGATCTCAGCTTGAAGGCGCGGGCCACCTGGGTGCTGTGAATACCAGCACTTTCGAGTCTTCTCTCATCTACACGAGGGCTTTGGCTGAAAGCTGATAGCGGGCTGAAAAATGGCGACGTTCACCAATTCAGTTGCCATGTAGGTTTACGAAATTCAAGGGGGCTAGCGCTTCGGCTACCAGAGAACCGCCCAGCTCCAATCACGTTCTGCAGCGATGCCGTGTTCTCGTTCACACAGACGATCACCATTGGTAAAGTCTTGCCTCGAATTCACGAAAACAACGAGTGTCAGCATGCCAGCGATGTGGATGATCCGAGGTGACGGTGGCCGTCTCTATGACGATTTCAGAGATCGCAACATCGCAGCAATTGGGTGGGCTCAGTTAGCGCTCGAAGCCAAGCCAGGTGTGTCCCGCAAGGCATTGATCCAAGCCTATAAAGAGCTGCAGCCAGGGATAAAAGACGCAAGCGCCGTATCAGGCGCCTCACAGGTATTCCGTTTCGTTAACGAAATCAGCATCGGTGATTCGGTCGTTACTTACTCACCTGCGAATCGCACCTATCTGGTCGGCCGCTTCACCGGAGCCTGCCAGCTTCGCCCTGATCTAGCTGATGATGGGATGTCTCTAGCCAGGCCTGTTGACTGGTACCCGCAGGAGGTTGATCGCGACAAGCTCACCGGCGCGAGTAGAAACAGCCTGGGATCTACGTTGACCGTGTTCAATGTTGCGGAGGACGCTCAGAAGGAATTGCTGGCCCTCGCTACTGGGAAAAGCGTCTCAGCTACTCCGAAAGACTTGACTGAGGATCCAGAAGCCCTGGAAGACCCGCTGAAGGGGGTTCAAGAGATCGCATTCGAGCGAATCAAAGACCAAATCAACAGCCTGGATTGGGCTGAAATGCAGGAGCTAGTAGCTGGAATTTTGCGAGCAATGGGATACAAGACGCTCGTATCGCCAGCTGGTGCTGATCGGGGTAAAGACATCATAGCTTCGCCCGATGGTTTTGGATTTGAGCCACCACGTATTGTCGTGGAGGTGAAGCATCGAAGCGCTCGGATGGGGAGTAACGAAATCCGTAGCTTTTTGGGCGGTAGGCACAAAGATGATCGTGGGCTGTATGTCAGTACTGGCGGATTTACCAAAGAAGCGCTGTATGAGGGCGAGAGGGCTAATGTCCATCTCACGATGTGGACGCTAGATGAGCTGGCTCGGACGTTGATGGCGCATTACCCAGCCACTGATCCTGAGACTAAGCGGTTGGTACCGTTGAGCTACTTTTACGTGCCCGCGTAAAGCTCGGATGGCGTCATGTCCAGATTCAGTGTGGAGATATGGCCACTGCTGACGCTTGCTCCCTCGAAGCTGCCGCTCAGCTCTGGCGACAACGCGCGTTCGTCGATGATTGCAACTCCATCTCGCTTACAAGCACTCGAACCATCTCGTTAAGGTGGTAGGAAGCTGCGATCTTGCGATGGTCACCCAGCATCACTCCGGTGTGGTTGAGATAGCGTGCGCAGTCCATGATTTTCGTCGCATGCTCTTTGGCGACCATCACGTCTATCCCAGGGTTGGCGATGAATAGTTGGTAAGCGCTCCATGAACCCCACATTCAAAGCGCTCAACTGATCCCGGATGCTGTGCTCCCGATTTCTTTCCGGAGCCCGCCGACCATGATGCGACCCGACGCCAAAGTCGAAACAGTCTACCTCTAC
>NZ_VWXJ01000092.1:0-206 GCF_011752535.1 Pantoea sp. Tr-811 | reverse complement strand
TTGAACTGCCGACCTCACCCTTATCAGGGGTGCGCTCTAACCAACTGAGCTACAGACCTATAACAGGGTCGCATCACATCATCGTCTTTTCACAATGAATCAAGCAATTCGTGTGGGAGCTCATCAGTAGGCTGATGTCGTCGATTAAGGAGGTGATCCAGCCGCAGGTTCCCCTACGGCTACCTTGTTACGACTTCACCCCAGTC
>NZ_VWXJ01000091.1:0-218 GCF_011752535.1 Pantoea sp. Tr-811 | reverse complement strand
GGTGTGATTCATGACTGGGGTGAAGTCGTAACAAGGTAGCCGTAGGGGAACCTGCGGCTGGATCACCTCCTTAATCGACGACATCAGCCTGCTGATGAGCTCCCACACGAATTGCTTGATTCATTGTGAAAAGACGATGATGTGATGCGACCCTGTTATAGGTCTGTAGCTCAGTTGGTTAGAGCGCACCCCTGATAAGGGTGAGGTCGGCAGTTCAA
>NZ_VWXJ01000090.1:0-218 GCF_011752535.1 Pantoea sp. Tr-811 | reverse complement strand
GGTGTGATTCATGACTGGGGTGAAGTCGTAACAAGGTAGCCGTAGGGGAACCTGCGGCTGGATCACCTCCTTAATCGACGACATCAGCCTGCTGATGAGCTCCCACACGAATTGCTTGATTCATTGTCGAAGACGATCAAGACCCTATATAGGTCTGTAGCTCAGTTGGTTAGAGCGCACCCCTGATAAGGGTGAGGTCGGCAGTTCAAATCTGCCCA